>CAYXPV010000049.1:0-9074 GCA_964467285.1 uncultured Oscillospiraceae bacterium | reverse complement strand
GGGATAAATAGCAGCAACTTCTGTAAAGGCATACGCGCAATGTGCAGCAGCGCTGTTACCATCCATGGTTTTGAATTTTTTTGCCATGTTTAATGACCTCCTATTTGAATTTTATTATACAAAACAACTGCATGGTTTAATCCGACTGCAACACAGTCGACTCAACCTTATTAAGTATAGCACAAAACTTCGCTGATTTCAAATACATTTTTTTCATTATATGTATGTTTATCGCATTTTTCAGCATTTTTGTTAGATTTCAATAATTTTGTGCATTAACTTATGTTAATTTTATCATTTTTTCAAAGGATTACTATAGATATCTTTCAAAAAATGTGTTATACTTGTACATATCATTTAAAAAGGAGCGTCAGTATGGCATACGACGGCATTGTGGTTTCTGCCATTACCTCGGAACTTGGCGAAGTTCTCGTTGGCGGAAGAATAGACAAAATACATCAACCGGAGAAAGACACAATTCTTATATCTGTACGTACCCGAAGTGGTGGCTACAGGTTACTTTTGTGTGCCAATCCGTCATGTGCAAGAGTTCATTTGGCATCTTCCAACATGGAAAACCCTATGACTCCGCCTATGTTCTGTATGCTGCTTCGTAAGCATATTGGTAGCGGCAAGATTACACGCATAGAACAACCGAATTTTGAAAGAATCATACGCATACACATAGAAAGTTACGATGAGCTGGGTGACCTTTCCGAAAAGGTCCTCATATGTGAGCTTATGGGCAAGCACTCCAACATTATACTCGTAAACAAAGACAATAAAATTATAGACTCGGTTTACCACGTTGACCTCAGCATATCCGGAGTGCGTCAGATACTCCCCGGTCTTATATATACCGACCCCCCTGCCCAGGACAAACTAACCCCCCTTGAATACACCAAAGACGACATTAAAAAACGTCTTACTCAATGGGATATTCCCCTGTACAAACAGCTTCTTGACACTTATTCGGGCATAAGTCCGCTTATGGCAAGGGAGGCTGTATACAGAGCATGCAAAGACATCGACAAAACAGCTTCGGAAGCCACCGCCGAAGAAATAGACAAAACTGCCTATATTTTTCAAAAAATGATTGAAAATGTATCAAAAGGAGAATTTGTACCTTGTACTGTAGCAGACAGTGAATCCGGAAAGCTCATAGACTTTAACGCCCTTGATATATCCCAGTTTGAAGAGCTTGGGGAGGTTACTTACTACGATAGTGTAAATGAAGCATCGGAGGCCTTCTACCACAAAAAATCTTCAATGCAAAGCCTTAAGCAAAAAGGTGGCGACCTTATGAAATTCATAAACAACAATCTGGAAAGATGCCTCAAAAAGCTCCAAATGGAAAACGAAACCCTGGAAAAAGCAAAAAACAAAGAAAAGTACAAAATTTACGGCGACCTTATAACCGCCAATATCTACAGAATAAATCAAGGGGACAAATTTTTGGAATGCGAAAACTTCTATTCCGAAAACTACGAAACTGTAAAAATCACTTTAAACGATGAGCTTTCCCCTTCGCAGAATGCGCAAAAATACTACACAAAGTACACCAAGCAAAAAACAGCCGAAGCCGAAACCCAAAAGCAAAAAGAGCTTAACCTCAAAGAGATTGATTATCTGGAATCCGTAAAGGAAGCCATTGAGCTTGCGGAATCCGGAGCTGAAATCAATCTTATAAGAGAAGAACTTACCGAACAAGGCTACTTAAGACAACGCTATTTAAAAAGGCAAAAGAAAAAAGCACTACCTACCCCAATGCATTTTGTAAGTGATGATGGCTATGACATATATGTTGGTAAAAACAACGTGCAAAATGACTATGTTACCTTTAAACTTTCCAGAAGTACAGACATATGGTTTCATACCAAGAGCATACATGGCTCTCACACCATAATACGTACACCCGATGCTATGGAAGTACCTGACTGTACCTATCTGCAAGCTGCATCTCTTGCGGCATACTACAGCAAAGCAAGAGGCTCTAAAAGCGTACCGGTTGACTATACAGAAGTAAAAAATGTAAAAAAACCCAACGGTGCAAAGCCTGGTATGGTCATCTATGTGGACTATAACACCATATATACAGACCCGGATGAAGAATTGGTAAAAAGATTGAAAAAGTGAATAAACCATTAACTTTGCGTTAGAAAATTAAACGAAATAGAGCATTTTTCATAAAATATAGCTAAATTTTGAAAAATATTTAAATTTTACTTGATTTTTGAAAAAATGTATGTTAGAATACACATTATGTTGATAATTATGTCATTGGAGGTGAAACTATGCCTAACATTAAATCCGCTAAAAAGAGAGTTAAGGTTATCGAAACTAAGACCTTAAGAAACCAGATTATCAAGACAAACTTAAAAACTTGCATAAAGAAGTTTGATGAGTGTGTGGCTAACTCCGATGCAGAAAAAGCAGTTGCTGCTTGCAAACTTGCATTCAAAAAACTTGATCAGGCTGTTGCTAAGGGTGTTCTTCACAAAAACACAGCTTCCAGAAAGAAATCTCAGCTTTCTTCCAAACTTAACAAGTTAAGTGCATAATTATAAGCCTTCCGGTAATATCGGGAGGCTTTTAAGGCTGTCTTTCCGGATTATCGGGCAAACGAGGCTTTCCTTTGATAAGGGAAGTCTTTTTTAGTTTTTAATTTTCTTTTACACTGAGTTTACAGTTTATTATTACCACTTGACTTTAAAGAACCTCTGTGGCAAAATTGAACTACAGAATGGAATGATGTTAAATGAAAAAAATTATATTGCTTTTGCTTGTATTTTCAATAGTATTTGCAGGTGTTATGCCTACATATGCTCTTGAAAGCGGTGTGAAGAGTTTCGACATTACACCGATATGTGCCAACCAAAAGGACAGGTATCTCGGTATAAACATTGAATTAGATAAAACATACAATAATGCTACAATGTTTGTGGCATTCTATATGGATGGCAAACTAACAAACCTCACGCCTTTTGACGTTTCGGCAAAAAAAGAATTCATTTTTGATTCAACATTGCCTCGCGACAAAAATAAACCAAACTACATTTTCAAACAAGAAACCGCTATAAAAGCATACACTGTTCAAAACGGTGCTTTTAAAGACCAGACTCCCGACAAAATAAGAATTTTCACCTGGGATAAAACGAGTCTTGCTCCACAAACTCTTTGCGACAATGTGCTTACACAAGATGTCATTGACAATGCTAACGCACAAGTTGTAAAATCTTTAAGCATTGTTCCCGAAGCCACACAACACATAAGAAAAAATTTCTTGGACACTCAGGAGGATGTGGAAGATGGTTTTGCAACAGAATGGGACGAGCACTTATTCTCTATTATGGACTACATAGACAAATGTGCCATCGGTGCTCTGGAAGATTCCAAAGAGCATCTTCTAACAAGCTTATTTGCCCAAACCCGTTACGAAACCGAATTAAGTAATATACGTGCACTTTATTCGAAAACTACTCAAGCAGAAAAGAAAAAAATGGAAAAGATACTTAATGGTTCTTTGGATCCTACAGAATTTCCTACAAAATACTACGACGCACTCAATAACTCAATGAAATTCCTTGATTTCTCACTTACAGAAAATATAACCCTTTGAAAGCCATACAATTATGTATGGCTTTTTCTTTACAAATGTTTAAAAAGATGCTATAATTATTTCGCAGAATGCACAAAATATTGAATATAAGTTGAGGAATATCGTCATGGCAAAAAAAGAAAAGCTTATATATGTCCCCCCACCCATAAGGAAACTCCCCTTCTTTGTAACATTGGCAGGCATTACATACGAAAACACAAACTACTACATAGAACGCAAAAACTCCCCGGAAATTGTTGTGGAGTATGTAATGTCCGGCAAAGGTCACATAGAACGTGAGGGCAAAAAAATAACAGTATCTGCCGGAGATATGTACATACTTCCCTTAGGCGATGACCATATATATTATGCAGACCCTATAAACCCGTGGAAAAAGATATGGTTTAACGCAAACGGTCCGCTTTTCGATGAGCTGTGCAACGCCTACGATATAAACGGCAAATACGTTTTCCGTTCCCTTGACGGCTATGACCTTATGAAAAAAATGCTGGATGTTTGTGACACAAAGAATGTTTCCGCCAAAGAAATAAACTCCCGTGCGGCAATGGTACTTCTGGAGATTATTATGCTTATGGCGGATCATGAGTCCGAAGTCACCGGTGAAGATGCCGAAAAGCTGAGAACTTACCTTGACCTGCATATGAACGAAAAGGTAAGTCTTGCAGAACTGGCAGATATTATTTTTAAAAGCGAATCCCAAACACTGCGCATATTTAAAAAAGCATTTGGTATGACTCCTTATGACTATCTTGTAAAAACAAGAATCAGCCTTGCAAAAACACTTCTCAGAGGCTCATCCCTCACTATAAAAGACGTTGCATACAGGGTTGGATTTAATGACGAGCATCATTTCTCTACAATTTTTAAGCATAAAACAGGAGTGACTCCATCGGGATACCGAAAAATGCGATAATATTTCCAAGTAGGGATGCAAATTAATTTGCGATAATTAATTTGCATCCTTTTTGCTTGTTTTATTTATTTTTCACCAACACAGGTTGAATCTGTTTACCCTCCAAAGCCATAGATAAAGCCGGAGAAATCATACTCATATCTGCCACAAGCGAGTCGGGTTTGCCCATACAGTCGTCCTGACCGAAGGGCACAAAATACACATTTCGCCTTGAGAGAAGTTTGCCTATATTTTGGGCATTTCCGCCTAATCCGTCATTGGTGGATACAGCAATAATAAGCGGTCTTTCGTTCCTTAAATTAGCCTTGGCTGCCATCGCCACGGCAGAATCCGTTACGGAATTGGCTATTTTGGCAATTGTGTTTCCCGTACAGGGAGCTATTATCAGAGCATCCAGAAAACCTTTGGGACCTATTGGTTCCGCACCTTTTATGGTACATATTATTTCCCTGCCGGTTACTTCTTTGAGAAAATTTCTGAAATCCTCAGCTTTGCCGAAGCGAGTATCTGTGGAGTATGCCTGTTCACTCATAATGGGATAAACATCATAACCCATATCCACCAGCTTCTTTACCTCTTTCATCACCTTGGAAAAGGTACAAAAAGACCCGCACACCGCAAAACCGATTCTTTTTGCCTCAGACATATCTATTCAATTCCTTCCGTAAATCTCTCTACAGCTTTAGCGGCACTTATGCCGGCTGACTGCGGTGCACTCCACAGGGGAACTCCCGGAAGGTACATAAGCTTTCTGTTTAATTTCTTACAGGTATCTTTATCAACGTAACCCGGTCTTGCAGACAAATCCACCAAGAGAACCTCTTTCTTGGTTGTTTTCAACGCTTCCTCACTAAAAATACTGCAAGGAACTGTGTTTATTATCACGTCAAATTCACCCAAAGCAGAAATATCGGAAACAACATTTATGCCTTTAGCTTCTATTTCAGCACATACTTCATTTCTTCGGGCATATACCCAAACATCCCAAACAAAGCTGTTCATAAGAGTTACAAGAGCCTTGCCTATTCTGCCGTAGCCTGCAATAAGGATACGGCAATATCTTATTGATGCAGGTGTGTTTTCTATAAGGCGTGAAAGAGCGCCTTCTGCAGTATACAAGGCATTTTCAATTTGAAAAATTTCGTCTTCGGAATAGTCCCAAAGCTTTACTCCCCATTTTTTTGCCTCAAGCTTTTCTGCGGCTAAAAATCTTCCGCCACATACTAAAGTCTTGGGGTGACATTTCTCAAGAAGCTCCGAAAAGGGAACCCTTTGCTCCGACAAAGGCATATACACCATGCCTTCTTTTACTGCCGGTAGTCCCAAAACTACAACATCTGCATCATGCACACCTTTAAAACTTTCCTTGTTGTTCCTATGACCAAAGGTTGTCACGTTATAATCTTTTTTTCTGAAATATTCTGCAATAAAGACACTACGCATATCTCCGCCGCACACAAAAACGCTTTTTACCCTCATACCGTTTCCCCCATTTAAATCAAGTGCATTGTTATAATATGCATATATTCCATAAAATGACAACAAAAAAGAACATTGTCCGGCACAAAAAAGCCACACAATGTTCTATATACTTGGTTTTATTCGAGAGCTGCCTTAAAAGCTCTGGCAAGCTGGTCAGGACAAGATGTACCTTTATATCCACACTCTATACCTTCCAGTATATCTATAAGTTCGTTTACATCTCTTCCCTCGCAAAGTCTTGCAACTCCTTGAGTATTTCCGGCACAACCGCCAAGAAATTTGACATTGGTAACAATATCATTTTCCATATCAAAGGTAATCTGCATGGAACAGACTCCCGTGGGAGTAAATTTGTACTGCATAGCCTATTTCCTTTCCACATTAACCACAGAATCCGCATTTATATCCGACTTGGTATCTGCATATATACAAAATCTATAATTTTTGTATTCTGTAACAAATGCATTTGTACCAAACATTTCAACGAATTCGGATTCAAATTTATTTCCTGTTATTTTTTCAAGAGTATCACTGTTATAATCGGCACTTTTCAAAAAGTCCTTCATAGGTACCCTTACAACATTGCAATTACCCTTCGGTCTGAATTCGGTGTTGCTGATATACTCATAATCCTCAAACCCGTACCACGCCTGACAGGAGCCGAAACGATAGATAGGACCGTCCGCCCAATAATACTCCGAAAAAGCTCCACGTACGTTTTCGAGTTCCTCAACACTTCTGCCGATATCATTAAGATAGCTCTCATCAATAGAGCCAACTACTGATTCACCCTTCTCGTCGGAATCATACTTCTCCTGTTTGTATTTCTCTTCTTCATCTGTATCCTCATCAACATTTTCATCAAAATTCTTCTCTTCTTTTTCTTCAAGCGATACGGAAGAATCTTCTACAGATGAACGGATTTTTCTGTCCGAAAAATCTTGTTCACGCCGAGCACATCCGGAAAAAATCATCACAAAAGCAATTACAAGTAAAAACCACAATTTTTTCATAAAACATCACCTTAGATTATTTTTCATTTGAAGTATCTGTTTCTTCGGCATTATTGCCATCTTCCAAATCTTTGTTTTCCTTATGTCTTTCTGCATATGCTTTGTAAGCAACCGCACCAAAGGCTATAATAGTCAAAATGAATACACCTGCCGTATAAGCACCTATTTCCAATACAACAACAGCGCTGAGCGCAAGTATGGAAGTTATAATATAGAGTATTGCAACAGTTTGCTTTTGGGAAAATCCCATATCCATAAGCTTGTGATGGAGATGTCCCCGGTCCGGTGACATAATGGGCTTTTTATTCCAGATACGTCTGACAATGGCAAAAGCCGTATCAAATATGGGGAGTCCCAGTATTAGGAAGGGAATTATAAAGGAAATAACCACATATCCTTTGAAAAGCCCCTGTATACATATTACCGAGAGCATATAACCCAAAAAAGTAGAGCCCGTATCGCCCATAAATATTTTTGCCGGATTGAAATTGTAGGGTAAAAAGCCAAGGCAACCGCCGGCAAGTGCCGCTGTAAGCAACGCAACCTGCATTTCACCTGCAAGAATGGCTATAAAAAACAGCGAAAACGTAGCAATCGAAGAAACACCCACCGCCAAGCCGTCAAGTCCGTCTATAAGGTTTACCGCATTGGTAACTCCGACTATCCAAAGTATTGTAAAGGGAATACTAAAGTATCCAAGTTCAATATACCCTTCGGGATTTATAAAAGCGGGAACACTCAAAAACTCTATAACTACGCCATGATATACCACTATACACGCTACAAGTATCTGTACCGCAAACTTAATTTTTGCACCCAATTGTTTTACGTCGTCCACAATACCCAAGGCAACTATTATAAGAGAACCTATGAGTATGCCTCTGAGTTGCGCATCAATTCTTGCAAAACACAGTATAGCTATAAGGAATCCGTAAAATATTGCCAGTCCGCCCATTCTGGGAATAGGATGCGTATGCACTCGCCTTGCGTCGGGTACATCAATGGCTCCTATTTTCTGAGCAATTACCTTGACAAAAGGAGTGCTGAGTATGCTTACTCCGAATGCCGCGCTGAAACAAAGCACAAGCTTTACTATATCCATCGAAACACCATCTGCTTCATTAGAACGGTCTGTCTACGAAGCCAACCTTTCTTTTTACCTTGCTTAAGGTCTTATTGGAAATTCTGTAAGCCCTTTCAGCACCTGATTTATAAACTGTTTCAAGATAGTCCTTATTTTTTCTTAAGTCCTCATATCTTTCACGGATAGGCTTAAGCTCCGAAGCCACAACCTCACCCACCGCAGCTTTGAAGTCACCGTACCCCTTACCGGAAAATTCCGATACAACCTCATCGGGAGTTTTGCCGGTTATTGAAGAATAAATATTTATAAGATTATTGATACCTGCCTTGCCTTCGCGATAAGCGATTTCGCCGTCGGAATCGGTAACCGCCTTTCTGAACTTACGCATTATGGTATCGGTATCATCAAGTATGGATATAAATCCGTTTACATTGGGATCGGATTTACTCATTTTGGATGTAGGATCCTGAAGGCTCATAATCCTTGCACCTTCCTTGGGAATGAAGGGCTCGGGAACCGTGAATACATCTCCGTATATATTGTTAAAACGATTTGCAATATCTCTTGCAAGCTCAAGATGCTGCTTCTGGTCTACCCCAACGGGAACCAAGTCGGTTCTGTAGAGAAGAATGTCTGCTGCCATAAGTACGGGATATGTAAAAAGTCCTGCATTAATATTATCCTCATGTTTGGCACTTTTATCCTTGAACTGAGTCATTCTGGACAGCTCACCCATATAGGTGAAACAATTAAGTATCCAAGAAAGCTCCGCATGCGTAGAGGAATGTGACTGGAAGAAAACAATATTATCTTCAGCGTTTATTCCTGCCGCAAGATATTGGCACAGGAAATCCATGCAACGTTTTCTGAGCTCTTGGGGATCCTGCCTTACGGTAATGGAATGCAAATCCACAACCGAGAATATACAGTTGTAATCATTTTGAAGGTCTACCCAATTTTTAA
>CAYXPV010000048.1:0-9274 GCA_964467285.1 uncultured Oscillospiraceae bacterium | reverse complement strand
AATTTTGCATATATAGTCATATACTTCATCGCGGTTATCCCAGTTGGATACGTTCTGCTCAATTTCTTCCATCATGGCCATAACTTTTGCGTTTGCACCACCGTGTCTTGGACCTTTAAGTGAAGATATGGCACTACCGATTGCGCTGTATGTGTCTGTACCGCTGGAGGACAGAACTCTGCAGGTAAAGGTACTGTTGTTACCGCCGCCGTGTTCTGCATGAATCATAAGTGTGGTATCCAGTATCTCGGCATCTGCTTCGGTAAACTCTTTGTTCTTGGAAAGCATACGCAAAATATTTTCTGCTATGGAAAGCTCAGGCTTCGGTCTGTGAAGGATAAGACTCTTATTATCAAAATAATGCACCTTGGCACTGTATGCGTGTGCGGCAATTATAGGAAGTCTTGCAAGAAGTTTAATAGATTGTGTAAGAACATTTTCGATAGAACAATTATCGGGATTCTTATCGTAAGAGTAAAGTGTAAGTACACTTCTGGCAAGCTTGTTCATAATGTCATGACTGGGGTTTTTAAGAATCATATCTTCAGTAAAGAAGGGTGGAAGCTCTCTGCTTTGTGCAAGATAAGAACAGTACTCGGTAAGTTCATCTTTGGTGGGAAGTGAACCGAAGAGAAGGAGATAAGTTATTTCTTCAAAACCGAATCTGTTTCCGATACCAAAAGATGCGGTAAGGTCATTGATGTTATAGCCTCTGTAGGATAATTCACCGTGAATGGGGCATTTTTCACTTTCACTTACTACGTATCCATGGACTTCGCTGACATTGGTAAGTCCGGCAAGTACACCGGAGCCGTCCATGTTTCTTAATCCGCGCTTTACCTGATAAGAAAGATATTCATCCTTATCAATGTGGTAGAAATCAGTAACGTTGGAGTTGATTTTGGAGTATGGACCGTTGTCTTTTGATTCAACATACATATCAAAGTCTGTCATAGTTGTAACCTCCTTAGGTCAATATGGTTGTATCTTGTTTTATAAATGTATTGAAAATTTAGTTATCTGTGCAAATACAGTTTCATTAATTATATCATTTTTGACTTTAAAATTCAACTAAATTAATTTTTTTGACATAAATTTTAATAAAAATCTATATATTAATAAAAAGTACAATATGTTTTTTGGGTATTATATACATTAAACGAGGTGTATTTTGAAATATTTTTTAAAATGGATTGCATTTTTTGTAATATTTACTGTTGTACTTCCGTTAGGATTACAGCATTTTGTGTTTAAAAAAAGGAGCAACACAAACTTGCCCACAGAGGGACAACTTATTAAGGTGTATTTAAGCAAAGAGAGTAAAGTTGTCACAATGAATTCCGAGGAATATGTGCTGGGTGTACTTATAGCGGAGATGCCTGCTGAGTTTGAGTTTGAAGCACTTAAGGCGCAAAGCGTGGCTATCCGCACTTATCTTTACGATAAACTTAAATACGGAAAAGAAAGAGAAGAGCATAAAGGTGCTGTTATTTGTGATGATGCCACCCATTGCCAGGCATATTGTTCCTATAAGGATATAAATAAAAAATGGGCTAAAAATGCAAGTTCGTATTACAAAAAATGCAAAAACGCAGTTATGGATACTGCCGGCGAAATAGCAAGCTATGAGGGGAAACCGATTAATGCGGTTTTTCATGCATATTCACACGGTAAAACGGAAAATGCCGAAGATGTTTGGGGTACGAAAGTTGATTATCTTGTGAGTGTGGAGAGTCCCGGTGATTTATTATTACCCAAACTTAATTCCTCTGTTGAAGTACCTGTTGAAGAGTTTAAAAAGGTTATGACCGCCACGTTCGGTTGTTCCTTCGCCCAAAGCTTTATAGGTGAAATTACCAAGACCGGCGGAGGTGCCGTTAATACTGTTGTTGTAGGTGACAAAACCATTAAAGGTACAGATATCAGAAAAACCTTTGGACTTAAGTCTGCTTATTTTTCTGTAAATGCGACGGATAACACAGTAAAATTTGATGTGAAAGGCTATGGTCACGGAGTCGGAATGAGCCAATACGGAGCAAATTATTATGCAAAACAGGGATTGAAATATGATGAAATTCTTAAGAAGTATTACACCGGTATATCCCTTACCAAACAATGAGCTTTGTGGTATAAAAGAAGGTATCTGTGGAAATGCTTAACTCATAAAGGAGTTGAGTGTTTTGAAAAAAATATATATAGATACAGCCAAGAGTTCTAAAAACATAACAAATAATATAATTTTGACAGGAATATGTGCTTTTGCGATTATTATAACCTTCGCAGGTGTTATAATTGCCAAAAAGTATCATACAGATACAATCAATGAAAAAACTGCATCAAAGGAAGAGAATATCAAAGTGGTGGAAGCCTTGCCGGAGGAGCATAATGTTAAAAAAACCGATGTTGAGCCTCCAGAGGAAGATTTATCCCTTGAGGGCAGTTCCTCCGAAACGGTAATGTCGGATGCTCAGGTTAAATTTATACCGCCTTATGAGGGTAAAATTTTGTGCGGATATTCGCCTTTGGTACCTGTTTATTCCGATACTCTTGAGGATTGGCGTGTTCACAACGGTATAGATATTGCCGCACCGCTTAACGGTGGGGTTTGTGCAATTTCGGACGGAACGGTTGAAAATGTTTATGAGGATTTGAGATGGGGAACAACTGTGGTAATTGACCACGGTAACGATTTAAAAAGCATTTATTCAAATTTGTCGGTAAATGTTAATGTATTCACAGGGGAAAAAATAAAAAAGGGCGATGTAATCGCCGTTGTCGGCGATACAGCCCTTTTTGAAACGGTTGCCGATACGCATCTTCATTTTGAAATGAAATCCAAGGATGCGTGGGTAAATCCTCTTGATTATTTTAGCTTGAAATAGTCTTTTCCGAAGAGAACCCTGTACCAGTATACGGGAGCAGCAGACCATCCGTGGCAAAGACTTCCTGCGTTGTCAAAGGCTGAGGCGCCTTCTGACGTTTCGTAGAAGGTGTCTGCACCTTCAAATATCATTTTGCCCCATACTGTACGTATATCTTTTAAAATATAATCACCGTA
This sequence comes from uncultured Oscillospiraceae bacterium, assembly GCA_964467285.1. Lineage (GTDB taxonomy): Bacteria > Bacillota > Clostridia > UMGS1810 > UMGS1810 > RGIG8748. Next base: position 6,216 of record CAYXPV010000048.1, on the reverse strand, counting down.
CTTTTTTAGATTGAGGGACAAAGCTTCGTACTCAAATTCTTTGGAATACAGTGTAACGTCGACCATATCGCTATCGGTAATCATCTTATTTGCAAGGATTCGTTTGCTCTTGGCTACACCGCTGCATAGTGCCAGTGCCTGTGCAAGCTTGCATTTGTGAGATTTGTCATTAGGGAAGGTATAATATATCTTATCCTCTTTATCGTAAAAAGTTTTGTTGATTGCTTTTTTCACCCTTTTATTAAGTTTGCGAATTTTAATAATCAGCTCTTTGTTACGAAAATATTTTTCTATTTTCATAAGCTTACTGAGGGCTAGTGCAAAGAAAAGATTTAAAAGTACGTCGCTTTCTCTGTCTTTAATTTCACTCAGTCCCGGTGCCCAATCATAAAAGTTCCATATTTTTTCACCCTCGGGCAAAGGAAGAATGTAGTCCTCAAGCTTTTTGTCGAAATTAAAAATAATACTTTTTATTCTCTTTTCCTGACGTAAAAGGAAATTTCTGTCTTTTGTAAATTTTATGTATTCTGCAATCCATATCAGCCATGCCATAGTAAATGCAGGAATTACTTTCTTACCCGAGGACGGAGCCGTAATGGCAAAATATCCGTCGGTTTGTACGGATGAACCTATAAGTTCTATTGATGCCTTTGTAAAGACGCTGTTATCTTTAAATGCACTATACCCGAAAAGTGTCTGGTTACGTGAGTCCATTGCGTACAGACTCTGCTCACGCCAGGGAGTATCTTCGTAATGCTCATGCATACAGCATTTAAGGGTTTTAACTGCAGCCCTATATATTTTGCGGTCAAGACAGTCGCTTAGAACCGGACTTGGATTTTCCGTAACCGGATATTCTGCTTTAATTAGTCCCACGTAGGATATCTCCACGGGTTTTTTTACGTTTGAAAAATTAAGCTGAAGATATTTTGCGCCAAGTCGTCTGTAATAATTAGTATATATATTTTGGTCATCACGGGTGTAGTAGCTAAAGGCAAATGACCTTTCGCCTATTTTTGTACGGACACGTCCGTCGATTAGATGTTCTCCAAAGCCTACGTCTATACGAACCCCTTCAACCGTTGACAGGTCAAGTGTAAAATATCCGGCGGTTTCTCCTCCCATGTCGATGATTATGTAGGTATTGTCTTTTGTAATACGAATTTTTTCGCCGGAAATTTCTTTCTGCTGTTCTATGCTGTGAGGAAAGGCATAGGCGGTATATATTCTCTCTGCAGGATTATCGGATTTTGTATTTACGGTAAATTCTCCCGAAGCTATGAGGTTCATAGGGGTTAATTCATTGGTAATAAGCTTTTTTACAGGGCGCTTTTTCAAAGAAACCGGCAGAACATCACAGAAATCAAGCTCTGTTATTTCGTTCCAGAATTGGGAAATCTCTGAAGCATCAAAAGAGAATGAAGTTCCCAACTGAGGGGTAATGTTAAATATATCGCCTTCTTTGTAACCTGTAATTTTTCTGCAGAATACATCGTTATTGGGTATAAAACCGTCTGCAGTTTTTACTGCATATATCAGCCCGGGTTTCCCCGGGGCATAGCAAGAACTTCCGACACCCTGATAATATACATCTATCACCAGTGTGTTTTCGCCTTGTTTTACATATTCATCCATTTTAAGAACGTCATAAAACTTGTTTTCCGGGCTTGCAAGGTATTGCCCAAAGCCTATGACATTACCGTTTAATCGTGCTACATAATTTGTATCACAGCACACATAAAGCCCGGCTTCTTTAGAAGTCAGGTTTATGATTTGTCTGAAACTCACGTATTGATTGGGCTCTGTGGATTGGTCACGCCATATCCAACGGCAGTTCAAATCTTTAAAGTTCATTTAACACCTCAGAATTTCTTGTAAAGAATAGACATTGAATTAAGTACAGCCAGAATCAGAACACCAACGTCGGAAAGGAGGGCAAGCCATATTGGTGCTTTGCCTATAACCGACAGTATAAGAACAATTAATTTTATAAACAGCGAGAAAGCTATATTGAAATATACAGTTGAAACGGTATGCTTGGAAATTTTAATAAATGAAAGAACAGGCTTTAAAGAATCTGCCATAAGACTTGCATCGCCTGTTTCCAATGCGAGGGAACTTCCGTTACCCACAGCTATGGAGAAATCTGCAATTGCAAGCGCCGGTGCATCATTTATTCCGTCACCCACATAAATTACTTTGTGGGTTTCTTTTAATGTTTCAATAGCTTTTGCTTTGTCGTGGGGGAGTAGATTTCCTTTGCCGCAAGCTCCGGGAAGTTCAGCTAAAACTTCGTCAACCTTGCCCTGAGAATCTCCCGATAAAATTTGTATATTTTTTATTCCGTTTTTATAAAATTCTTTAAAAATAGTGTCTGTACCTAATTTGATATTATCACTTAATTGTATCACAGCTTCAGCATTTGAGTCAATACTTAATATAAGTCCCTGTACGCTGTCTGAGATATACTGTGAAGTTAAATCATTGTTACCCAAAACAACCTTCTTGTTGTTGACAATTCCTTCTATACCTTTTCCGAAGTGTTCGGTAACATCTGTTGCAGTATATAATTTTTCTGTCTTGTATTTGCAAATTGCCTGTGCAATGGGATGAGATGAATTTATTTCCAGAGCTTTTGCATATGCCATTATTTCATCTTTTGATAGATTCCCAAGAGTTTTTATATCTGTAATCTTTAGGTTTCCGTCGGTTATTGTGCCTGTTTTATCAAAGACAATTGTGTCTGCAGTTGCTGCTGTGTTAATGTGTGATGAGCCCTTAACAAGTAATCCTTTTTTGCTTGCGGCACCGATGGATGCGTAATAGGAGAGGGGTATACTTATAACAAGGGCACAAGGGCATGAAGCTATCATAAATGCAAGGGCACGTCTTATTGATTCCGTAATATTTGCAAGGTTAAATAAGGGTAATATTATGCCCAAAAGTAAAGCGCAACCTATAATTACGGGGGTATATATTTTTGCAAACTTTGTTATAAATTTTTCCGGCGCGGCTTTCTTTTGATTTGCGTTTATTACATATTGCTTGATTTTGGACACCGTGGAATCGGCGTAATCGGTTGCGGCGGAGCATACAACGGCGTTTCCGGTATTTATATAACCCGATAAAACTCCATCGCCTTTGGACTTTTCTACAGGCATGCTTTCACCTGTAATGCCGGATGTATCAAAAGATGTAGTACCTTTAATAATTACAGCATCGGTACATATTTTGTCGCCGGGGTGCACAAGGAACGTATCGCCTTTCTTTAAGGTTTTTGCACTTATTTTATTGCCGCTTTCGTCATAGGTGTACTCGTCGGTAATGTTAATGAGGGTTTCTATTCTCTTATGGGACTTATTAATCGCATATTCTTCCATGTGCTCACCTATGCTGAATAATATAACTATAAGATAACTCTCGTTAAAATCACCCATTACAGATGCAGAAACAGCGGCAATTGCCATAAGCGTGTTTTCATCAAATTTAAGCTTAATAAGGGATTTAATTCCTCGCCATAAAATTTTGTAGCCGCATATAATTGCTGATGCCGTTTTCAAAATAGGAGACAGATACATGATATCCGTTACGAAAAAGGATGTTACAAATGTCAAAGCCGATATTATATAGCGAATTATATCCGCATTTGAGTTTTGATGATGTTCATGTCCGCAACCGCAACCATGATTATTATCTTCGTGGTGGTGACCGCAACCGCATTCGTGGCTTTCTGCTTCGTGGTGGTGATTGCAACCGCATTCGTGGCTTTCTGCTTCGTGGTGGTGATTGCAACCGCAGTTATGATGATGCTCATTATCGTTATGCTTATGATGTTCATGGTGCTGTTCATGATACTCTTCGTGATGAGGCTCATCATGGGAACAATTACCGTTACAACATTTGTTTTCTTTGTCCTTACTCATGATTTTGTTCCTCCTTTTCTTCATTTATATGCACAAGTCCTTCGCCGAAAATATGAAGAATATGAGTGTCTTTTAAAGAGTATATAATGGACTTACCTTCTCTTCGACAAGAAAGAATATCTATGTTTTTAAGATATCTTAACTGATGTGAAACGGCAGATTGTGTCATACCTGCAATATCTGCAATCTCGCATACGCACAGCTCGTGCTTGCTCAGCGCCTGTATAATCTTAAGTCTGCTTGGGTCTGAAAACGCTTTAAAAAATTCAGCAAGGGTATTGAATTTTTCTTCGGAGGGCATACTTTCAAGTATGGCGTTTATTTCCTCGATATCTTTATGAGTGTGCTCGCAACATACATCTTTCATTTATTATCACCTCATTTTAATATGTGAACATCTGTTCATATGTTATGTATATTATAACCTCCGCATCGTATTTTGTCAATAGAAGCGGAGGTATATTTTTTGTTTATTGTGTGTTTTTTGACAGCGATAATAAAGATACACCGAAGAATATAAGTATAATACCGCATATTGAAGTTAAGCCAAGTTTATCACCGTAAAAAGATATTCCGATTACGGTTGCTGTCAAAGGCTCAACACAGGCAAGGATTGATGCTTTGCCTGCCGGAATATACTTAAGTCCAAGGGTGTAAAGGGTGTAGGGGATTGCCGCAGTTATTACGCCGCAACCCAACATTATAAGAAGGGTATACATTATATCCGAAGATTTAATAATTCTATCTGCCATCGAGGGTATATTGCACATGAATAAAACTCCGACGGATGCGAATATAAACGCATATGCAGACACGGTTATGGGTTCGTATTTTTTTAATATATATTTTCCTATTATACTGTATAACGCATAGGAAAAACCTGATAAAAGTCCAAATACAAGCCCTGAGGTTGTAATTGGTGAGGAAGTATCAAATCCCGATATTAATATTATGCCCGAAATTGCCGCTGTAAGAGAAATTAATTTTTTGGTAGTTAACTTTTCTTTGTAGAATATTGCAGACATTAAAGTAACCATAACAGGCGCTGTGTAAAGCAATATGGATGCAATGGTAAGTGAGGACCGCTTTATTGATTCGAAATATGTAATGCTCATGGTGAGAATACTTGCAATTCCTATAAGAGCAAACATCCAGATATCTTTTAACTTAATTTTAAGTTTATTAAAATTTGTCAGGGCTAGAATTACCGCACAAAATATCAGTCTTATTGCTGAGCCTTCAACGGAATTGAACCCCAGTTTTTGCAGTTCACCGGAAAAGACACCCATGCATCCCCAAAGAACACCTGCAGTTATAATAAACAGAACAGAAAGTTTTTTCATAATTTTGATTACCTTTAAAAAACTGTCCGGGACTTTTTTTGGTCCCGAACAGTTTTATTTGTATTATTAACCTATAATAAGATTCTTACCGGTCATTTCGGAAGGAACTTCAAGTTCCATAATGTTGATGAGGGTAGGAGCAAGGTCAGCAAGTCTTCCGTCGGAAAGCTTAACATCGCCTATACCTGCCGCAATTAAAGGTACAACATTTGTGGAATGGGCTGTAAACACGCTTCCGTCTGCAGGGTCAATCATCTGCTCTGCATTACCGTGGTCTGCAGTAATAAGTATTGCACCGCCCATTGCAACAACCTTGTCAGCGACTTTGCCGATGCATTCGTCTACTGCTTCAACAGCCTTAACTGCAGCTTCCATTACACCTGTATGACCTACCATATCGCAGTTAGCGTAGTTTAAGATGATAAGGTCATATTTATTGGTATCAAGAGCTTCCATGAGCTTGTCGGTAACTTCGTAAGCACTCATTTCGGGTTGCATATCGTAGGTTGCAACCTTAGGAGATGCTACGAGAATTCTGTCTTCGCCTTCGGAAACCTTTTCAACACCGCCGTTAAAGAAGAAAGTAACGTGTGCGTACTTTTCAGTTTCTGCAATTCTAAGCTGTTTTAAGCCCTTGGAGGATACGAATTCACCAAGAGTATTAACTAATGTCTGAGGTCTGAATGCAACGTGTACGTTAGGCATATTAGCATCATACTGTGTCATTGTAACATAGTAAGTGTTAAAATATTCTCTTTCAAATCCGTCAAAATCAGGATCGACAAGAGTTCTTGTGATTTCTCTTGCTCTGTCGGGACGGAAGTTAGCAAAGATAATGCTGTCGTTTTCTTTGATTGTTCCTGTGGGCTTTCCGTCTGTAAGTACAACTGTGGGAACTACAAATTCATCTGTAACATCTTTTTCGTAGGAAGCTTTAACTGCTTCGTAAG
>CAYXPV010000047.1:0-9471 GCA_964467285.1 uncultured Oscillospiraceae bacterium | reverse complement strand
ATGTAATGGACATATCCCATATGGGGCTGATTTCCGCCATTCTTACAGAAGCAACCGAGGACAGTGCCCTGCAGAAGAAAATTCTCAAATGTTTAGGCGAGAAAAATATCCACGAAATAAAGTCTATCTGTACACAGACAAATACCGACAGCTCCAATCTTGAGGTTCTTGCCTCCCTCTACGGAAGCGGTGACAAAGTCATTTCAGCCTTAAAAAAGCTCTCCTTAAGCGAAGATGCCTTAAAGTCCCTTTCCGAGTTGGAAAACATAAACAACTTCTTAACGGAAAACGGTCTTGCGGACAAAGTGAATTTTGATTTCTCCATAGCAGGCAATATGAAGTACTACAGTGGTGTAATATTTAAAGGCTATATAAACGGAATTTCCTCCGGCGTACTTTCCGGCGGTCAATACTCAAAGCTTCTTCACCGTATGGGCAAAAAGACCGATGCCATCGGCTTTGCAGTTTATCTTGATATGCTGGAAAGAATGAACACCGCAATAAAGAAGTATGATGTAGATACCGTACTTCTCTACGAAGAGGGGGCAGATGCTTCCGCACTATACAAAAACATAAAACTTCTTACAGACATAGGAACAACCGTACTTGCAGTAAAGGAAGTTCCGGATATAAAATACAAACAACTTCTTAAATTCAACGGTAAGGGGGTAGAAATTCTTGAAAGCAATGATTAATGTAGCTCTTCCCAAGGGCAGACTTGGCGAAAAAGTCTACGATATGTTCGAAAAGGCAGGCTATAGTTGCCCTTCCATCAAAGAGAATTCCCGAAAACTCACCTTTGAAAACGAGGAAAAAGGCATCCGCTATTTCTGGGTTAAACCATCAGACGTAGCAATATATGTAGAAAGAGGCGCCGCAGATATCGGCGTAGCAGGCAAGGATATACTCCTCGAATACTCCCCCGACGTATACGAGCTTCTGGACCTGGGGCTTGGCAAATGCCGTATGGCGGTAGCAGGCAAAACCGACTTTGCAGACGACACCGAAAAAACCCTGAGAGTTGCCACAAAGTTTGTAAACATAGCCGCAAACTACTATGCACAGAAAAGCCGCGAGATAGATATAATAAAGCTCAACGGTTCCATAGAGCTTGCACCCATACTTGGGCTTTCCGACGTAATAGTGGATATTGTGGAAACAGGCTCCACCCTTAAGGAAAACAACCTTGCACCTCTTGAAACCATAGTTCCAATAAGCGCAAGACTTATTGCAAATAAATCAAGCTTTAAATTTAAAACAGCGGAAATTGAAGCAATCAGAGATGCAATTGCAAATCAAACGGAGGAAAACAAATGATTAAAATATATAAGTACGGCGAAATTTCCGAACAGGAAATTTTTGCAAGATGCGAAGCAAAAATGAATGTGGAAGAAATTGTTGCCGCCATAATTGACAATGTGGCAAAAAACGGCGACAAAGCAGTTAAGGAATACTGTCTTAAGTTCGACAAGGCAGACCTTGATACCCTTCTTGTAAGCGAAGAAGAAATCGAGGAAGCCGTAAAAGCTGTAGAACCTGAGTTTTTACGAATACTTACCGATGCAGCGGCAAATATCCGCACCTTCCACGAAAAGCAGGTACGGAACAGCTTCATTATAAGCGAAAAGAACGGCGTAGTAACCGGTCAAAAGGTTATACCCGTAGAAAAAGCAGGCCTGTATGTACCCGGCGGTACGGCTGCATACCCCTCTACAGTACTTATGGACTCCATACCTGCCAAGATTGCAGGTGTGGGTGAGCTTGTAATGGTGACACCTCCCGGAAGCGACGGCAAAATTAACCCCGTAATACTTGCAGCGGCAAAGATTGCAGGAATAGACAAAATATTTAAAGTAGGCGGAGCTCAGGCTATAGCTGCTCTTGCATACGGTACCGAATCCATACCCAAGGTAGACAAAATAGTAGGCCCCGGCAACGCCTTTGTTGCAGAAGCCAAAAAGCAGGTTTACGGTATGGTTTCCATAGATATGATTGCCGGTCCCAGCGAAATTCTTGTTGTGGCAGATTCCCTTTCCAATCCGGCACATGTTGCGGCAGACCTGCTCTCACAGGCAGAACACGACAAAATGGCAAGTGCCGTTTTGGTGTGCGACAGCATGGACCTTGCAAACAAGGTTTCCGAAGAAATCGAAAAACAGATACCTCAGCTTTTGAGAAGTGAAATTGCCAGAGTGTCCATAGATGACAACGGTAAGATTATAGTTGCAGAGGATTTAAGAAAGGCAATAGACATTGCCAACAAGATTGCTCCCGAACATCTTGAACTTTGTATGGATAATCCCTTTGATTATTTAGACAGCATAAAGCACGCAGGTTCTATATTTATGGGACGCTATTGCCCCGAAGCTTTGGGCGACTACTTTGCAGGACCCAATCACACACTGCCAACAAGCGGTACTGCAAGATTTTCAAGTCCCCTTTCCGTAGATGACTTTGTAAAGAAAACCCAGTACACTTACTATACTAAAGATGCCCTTCTTAAAGTAAAGGACGATGTTGCATACTTCGCCGAAAAAGAAGGCCTCACAGCACACGCAAAGAGTGCATTAATCCGCTTCGCGGATTAATGCACTTGTAGGGCAGGGGCTTGCTCCTGCCGTTATAATCCGTTTTACGGATTAATGCACAACAAACAAAAGGCGGTTTACACATATGAGCAGATTTTTAAGCCAAAGACTTTTATCTCTGGAAGAATATGTTCCCGGCGAACAACCAAGAGATAAAAAATACATAAAACTCAACACCAACGAAAGCCCCTTTCCCCCGTCGCCCAAGGCAATAGCCGCAGTAGACGAAAGGGAAAAAGAGGACTTAAGACTTTATTCCGACCCGGAATGTAAAAAGCTGAAGGAAGCAATTGCTTCATATTACCATGTAGATAAGGAAAACGTTTTTGTTTCCAACGGTTCCGACGAAGCCCTGAATTTCTTTTTTATGGCATTTTGCGATGAAGAGAAAAAAGTGTGCTTCCCGGAAATAAGCTACGGTTTCTATAAAGTATTTGCGGACCTGTACAGTCTTGACTATGAGGCAATTCCCTTAAAGGAGAACTTTACAATAGACATAAATGACTACATAAACAAGGGTAAAAACGTAGTTATAGCAAACCCCAATGCACCCACGGGACTTTGCATCAGTCTTTCCGATGTGGAAAAGATAGTAACTTCCAACCCCGACCACATTGTAGTTATAGATGAAGCCTATGTGGACTTCGGCGGTGAAAGTGCTGTGAACCTCACTAAAAAGCACAATAACCTTATAGTGGTGCAGACCTTTTCAAAATCACGTTCCCTTGCAGGTGCAAGACTTGGCTTTGCCATAGCGGACAAAGAAATTATAAAAGATTTGGAAAAGATAAAATACTCCACTAATCCCTACAACATAAACAGATTAACTCTTCTGCTCGGTACAGAGGCCATAAAAGACAAAGAGTATTTTGAAACAAACCGCAATCTTATAATAGAAGCAAGAGATTATACCCAAAAGGCTCTTACAGGCCTTGGCTTCCATGTACTTCCCTCAAAAACCAACTTTGTCTTTGCAAAAAGCGACCGCATAGGAGGCGAAGAACTCTACCTTAAGCTTAAGGACAAGGGCATACTTGTACGACATTTCTCCAACCCCAAGATATGCGAATACAACCGCATTACCATAGGCACTATGGAAGAAATGAAAGCTTTTGTAAAAGCTACCGAAGAAATTATTTCCCGATAAAGGAGAATATATAATGAGAAAATCAGAAATTGTAAGAAATACTGCAGAAACACAGATAAGCCTTGTGCTTAATCTTGACGGCACAGGAAAATCCGACATATCCACAGGATGCGGCTTCCTTGACCATATGCTTGTGCTTTTTGCAAAGCACGGAAGATTTGACCTTACCGTTAAATGTTCCGGCGATACATACGTGGACTACCACCACACTACGGAAGATGTGGGCATAGCTCTCGGCGAAGCATTCAAAGAAGCTCTTGGTGATATGAGAGGCATATACCGTTATGCGGACATTACCCTTCCTATGGATGAAGCTTTGATACTCTGTGCAGTAGATGTATCCGGCAGAAGCTACTTAAATTTCGATGCACCTATTCCCTCACCTAAAATCGGCGACTTTGATTCCGAGCTTGTGGAGGAATTTATGTTTGGTTTTGTGCGTAAAGCCGGCATAACTCTCCACATTTCCAAGCTTTACGGCTCCAACAGCCACCATATTGCAGAGGGCATATTCAAGGCTCTTGCAAGAGTAATGGGCAAAGCTACGGAAATTGACGAAAAATACAAAGACGAAATTCCCTCAACAAAAGGAGTTTTATAATGATACTTATAGCAGATTACGGAGTGGGAAATATATTTTCCCTTACAAGCTCCTTTAAATTTATAGGTGCAGATGCATATCTCACCAATAACCCCTCAGAGCTCAAAAATGCCGACAAAATAATTCTTCCCGGCGTGGGTGCCTTTGAGGATGCGGCAAAAAAGCTTAAAGACTCGGGTATGTGGGATGCTATCCTTGAAGAAACCGCAAAAGGCAAGCCTCTCCTTGGTATATGCCTTGGTATGCAGATGCTTTTTGAAAAAAGCTTTGAATATGGCGAGCACAAAGGCTTAGGACTAATCGGCGGTGACATATGCCCCATTGCTCCCGATGTTACGGAAGGCTTAAAGATTCCCCACATTGGTTGGAACGCCCTGTCCTTCCCCAAGGATAAAGAAAAAAGCAAAATATACAAGTATGTAAATGAAGGGGACCACGTATACTTTGTTCACTCCTTCTACGGCAAAAACTGTGATGAATTTGTAAGTGCCACCACAGAATACGGCGGTATCCTTACCGCATCCGTAGAAAACGGCAATGTGTACGGCACCCAATTCCACCCGGAAAAAAGCGGAAGAGTTGGATTAAGCATCTTAAAAGCATTTACAGAAATATAATGAAAGGCAAAAGTTATGAACATATTTCCTGCGATAGATATTATAGACGCCAAGGCGGTAAGACTTTTTAAAGGCGACTACAATCAAAAAACAGTATACAACGACAACCCCCTCTCTGTTGCTATGGGCTTTAAGGAAACCGGCGCAGAATACATACATATTGTAGACCTTGACGGTGCCAAAAGCGGCGACACACCAAATGCGGATTTGGTAAGCGAAATTGCCCGCACAACAGGGCTTAAAGTTGAAATAGGCGGTGGAATCAGAAGCGAGAAAGTAATCGAAAGATACTTAGATGCCGGAGTAATGAGAGTTATTCTCGGCACAATTGCCATTGAAAATCCTGCATTTACCGAAGAAATGGTAAAGAAATACGGCTCAGGCATTGCCGTGGGCATAGACATATCCGAGGGCTATGTTGCTACAAAGGGTTGGACAGAAATCACCAAGGTAAGTTGCGATGAAATGTTTAAACGTATGGAAAATATAGGTGTAAAAACAGTTATATGTACAGACATTTCCAAAGATGGAGCAATGAGTGGCACAAACCTTGAGCTTTACAAAGACTTAAGCACAAAATATTCCATTGACATAGTAGCTTCCGGCGGTGTATCATCTATAAGTGACGTTAGAGCTCTGCGCAAAATGGATATGTACGGGGCAATCCTCGGAAAAGCACTTTACGAAGGTGCCATAGACTTAAAAGAAGCAATCGAGGTGGCAAAATGATTACAAAGAGAATTATCCCCTGCCTCGATGTGCGAAACGGCAGAGTTGTAAAAGGCGTAAACTTTGAAGGTTTGAATGATGTTTCTTCACCCGTTGAGCTTGGCAGATTTTATAGTGAAAACGGTGCGGATGAGCTTGTGTTCTACGATATAACCGCATCCTACGAAGAAAGAGGCCTTTTTACCGATATACTTAAAGAAGTTGCCTCCACCATATTTATCCCCCTTACCGTAGGCGGCGGCATAAATACAATTGATGATTTTGACAGAGTACTCAAATGCGGTGCCGACAAGGTTTCCGTAAACTCCGGTGCAATCCGAAACCCTTCCCTGATAAAAGAAGCGGCATTAAAGTATGGCGACCAGTGTGTTGTTCTGTCCGTAGATATAAAAAGAGTTGACGGCAAGTTCAAAGTATTTGCCAAGGGCGGCAGAGAAAACACCGGAATTGATGCCATAGAATGGATTAAGCAGGGGGAAGCCAACGGTGCAGGAGAAATCGTGGTAAACAGCATTAACACCGACGGTGTAAAGAAAGGCTTTGACATAGAAATGCTTAAAGCCGTAAACGAAGCTGTATCCGTACCGGTAATAGCTTCCGGCGGTGCAGGATGTATTGAGGACTTTATACACCTCTTTAACGAAATCCCCACCATAGATGCAGGTCTTGCAGCATCTATTTTCCACTTTGGCGAAGTAAGCATTAAAGATTTAAAAGAAGAACTTAAGAAAAACAACATAAATGTAAGAATTTAACCGACAGGAGGTTTTATCGTGATAGATATAAATTCACTTAAATTTGACGAAAAGGGTTTAATCCCTGCCATAGTAACCGATGCTAAGTCCGGAAAGGTTCTCACTTTGGCATATATGAATAAGGAAAGCCTTGAAATCAGCATGCAGGAAGGAAAGACTTGCTTTTGGTCCCGTTCCAGACAGGAACTTTGGCGTAAAGGCGAAACAAGCGGCAACTATCAGCACATTGTTTCCATTACTGCAGACTGTGACGGCGATGCACTTCAGGTAAGCGTTATAAAGGACGGTCCCGCTTGTCACAAAGGCACGGACTCCTGCTTTAACGATGTAATCTGGGGCGAAAATAAATCCGACTTTAAGCTTGAATCTCTTATGGCAAAATTAAAGCAGAGAAAAGAGCTTATGCCCGAAGGCTCCTACACCACCTACCTTTTCCAAAAGGGACTTGACAAAATCCTCAAAAAAGTGGGCGAGGAATGCACCGAGGTAATAATTGCCGCCAAAGCAGAGGACAAAGCGGAAACAATATATGAAATAGCTGACCTTGCATATCACACTCTTGTGCTTATGATAGAATCCGGCATTGAAATCGAAGATATCAAAAACGAGCTTGCATCAAGAGATGTTATAGAGACAAAGGTAAAGCAGGAGAAGATGACAAAATGAAAATAAGTGATTTACACGTTCACACCCAATTTTGTGACGGAAAATGTACCATAGATGAAATGGTTAACCATGCCATTTCTACAGGAATGAAATCCATTGGCTTTTCCTCCCACGGTTTTACGGATTTTGACGACACCTTCTGTATGAAAGAAGAATCCTTAAAGCCCTATGTTGAAGCTGTAAGCAAAGCGAAAGAGGACTACAAGGATAAAATACAGATTTACCTTGGCGCGGAAAAAGATTTGTATTCCGGAAAGCTTGATGCTGACTTTGACTACAAAATTGGCTCACTCCATTATGTATACAAAAATGAACTTTATCTTAGTGTTGACCATTGTGAAGAAGCCTTTGTAAATGATGTCAAAACTCATTTTGACGGAAACTACATAGAATATGCGAAGTTGTATTACTCAGAATTTGCAAGACTTCTCACCAAAGACAAATATGATATAGTAGGCCACTTTGATTTGGTTTCCAAATTTAACACCGGCGGAAAATACTACGATGAAACCGACAAAGAATATCAGAAAGCTGCCCTTGAAGTAATGGCTGTGGCAAAGGAAGTTTGTCCCATTGTGGAAATGAACACAGGAGCAATTTCCAGAGGCTACCGTAAAACACCCTACCTCAGAAGATTTATTCTTGATTACATCAGAGATAATAATATGAAGGTAGTTCTTACCAGTGACTCACACACATACAAAACCCTCTGCTTTGGGTTTGACCAATGTGTTGAAATATTAAAGGATGCCGGCATAAAGAGTGTTGTTGCTCTCCTTGACGGCGAATTTAAAGAAATCGGTATATGAAAGGACGAAAGAAAATGAAAAAAGTTATTTCCATTGTTCTTGCTGTGGTACTTTGTATGGGAACCATAGCATTTGCAGATGAAGCAATTATCGGCGGCACAGATGAAACCACAGAAATTCTTGTGGAATCTGTTCCCACAGAAGAAATTGCAATCAAGCTTATTGCAGACAACAAAGTGGTTGAAACTCCTACCCACGTTGTAAATAGCCGCACCCTTGTGCCCTTGAGAGCACTTATGGAAGCTACAAAGGCTACCGTTGACTGGGATAACCCCACAAGATGTGCTACAGTAACCAGAAACGATGTGGTGGTAAAGGTTCAGATAGACAATAACGTAATGAACACTCCTTCAGGCGATGTTATCCTTGATGCCGCACCTGTACTTTTAAACGAAGGTACAACTACATACGTACCCTTGAGAGCCATATGCGAAGCCTTCAACTTCAATGTGGACTGGGACGAAAGCGGAAGTCAGACAATTCTCATTACATCTCCCGACGGTTGCCCATACGTTGACACCTACGACGGTGCAACTCTTGAAGAGTACCTCAAAACAATCGGTGCAACTCCGGAAGATTTCTCAGCAGCAACCGGAGTAGACTACGAAGCCAATAAAGGCAAACTTTATATTTTGGTAGATAACTCCATAGCACTAGACAAAGTAGCTGCTATGAACGGATATACCACAGAGGATTTTCTTGCTATGACCGGTTCAGAAGGAACAGACCCATCTACTTTCTGGGGCGAATTCATGGGCAATTTTACAATGAAGCAGTATATAGAGGTGTTCACCCCTGCTCTTCAATATGGAATGACCGCGGAAAGTGCTCTTGAGTCCATCAAGCAGACATACGGTTTCGGTAACGAATACACTCTTAATACGAAATATAAGTACCTCCGTACACAGATGGCAATTTCCGACTATGAATATCAGAAGGAAATGGAAGCACAGCAGGAGGCTATGGCAAAGGCGGAAGCTGAGCAGAAGGCAGCAGACCTTGCAGCTCTCCCCGAACTTTTAAAGAACAAGGTTAACTTTACCATAACCCTTAAAGACGGCAGAAAGATGAAAGGTGAGCTCTACCCCGACCTTGCACCCATAACTGTAGAAAACTTCATAAAGCTTTGTAACGAAAACTTCTACGAAGGACTTATATTCCACAGAGTTATAGACGGCTTTATGATTCAGGGTGGCGGATATGACAAGGATTTTAATTTAAAGGATACCGGCGAATCCATTACCGGTGAATTCTACTCTAACGGCATTTCCAATGCACTCTCTCATGATAAGGGTGTTCTCTCCATGGCAAGAACAAATGAACCCAACTCCGCATCCAGCCAGTTCTTTATAATGGATGAAAAGTCCCCTCACCTGGATGGTCAGTATGCCGCTTTCGGTAAGATTACGGAAGGTCTTGACGTAGTGGAAGAAATCTCCAAGGTTGAAACAACCACAAACGACAAAGGACACTCCGATGTTCCCGTTAAGCCGATTATTATCAAATCCATTAAAATTGAAAAATAAAAAAAGTGCGATGACTCGCACTTCAACACCCCT
>CAYXPV010000046.1:0-9488 GCA_964467285.1 uncultured Oscillospiraceae bacterium | reverse complement strand
CTCTCATTGCGGTGGTTGGGTGTTACTCTCAGGTTTCCCCCGATGAGGTAAAGAAGATTGAGGGCGTAGGTCTGGTGCTTGGTACCAAGGAAAGAAGCCACATTGTGGAGCTTTGTGAAAAGCAACTTGAAGAAAAGAAACAAAGTGTGCTTGTAGGCGACATTATGAAGCAAAGAGATTATGAGGATATGTGGGTTTCTTCCTACTCTTCCAGAACAAGAGCTTTTGTAAAGATAGAGGACGGATGTACGGAGTTTTGCACTTATTGTATAATTCCATATGCCAGAGGTCCTGTAAGAAGCCGAAGCATGGAGAGTATTACCGAGGAAGTAACTGCCCTTTCGGGAAACGGTTTTTCGGAGATTGTACTTACGGGCATACATCTTGCGTCTTACGGCAAGGATTTAAAGGAGTACACTTTGCTTGATGTAATAAAGAATGTTGCAAAAATTGACGGTATAAAGAGGGTGCGATTAGGCTCTATAGAACCAAGAATACTTACCGAGGAATTTGTAAAGGAAATATCCGCCATAGACAAAATGTGCAACCACTTCCATATTGCCTTGCAAAGCGGTTGTGACGAAACTTTAAAGAGAATGAACCGCAAGTATACCACTGCCGAGTATAAAAACAGCGTAAACCTTATTCGCAAATATTTTGATAATCCTGCAATTGCTACGGATATTATGGTTGGCTTCCCCGGAGAAACCGAGGCGGAATTCAAATCATCCCTTGGTTTTGCGGTGGAGCTTGGTCTTGCAGATGCCCATGTGTTTGCATATTCCAACCGTAAGGGAACCAAGGCGGACAAGATGGAAAATCAGGTCGAAAAGACAGTTAAGGAAGCTCGCAGTAAGGAAATGATTGCCGCGCTTAAGAAAACACAGAGGGCATACCTTGAAGAATATGTGGGCAAAACTTGCGAAGTACTCTTTGAACAGGAAGTAAAGGAAGGCATTTACGAAGGCCATATGACAAATTATGTGAAGGTTCATATGAAGTCAGACAAGGATTTGTCAGGCAGATTTGTTAATGTACAGATAAAATCCGTAAAGGGAGATTGTCTTATAGGTTGATAAAAGAAAAGGGCGTAAAAGGATTTCAGACGCTTGACACAATGTGACAAAACGATGTATAATGTGCCTGTCTTGTATATGTTTTACATTAATAAGTTAAGGGTGAAAAACTATGGTAATACGAGTAACAAAAAAAGTTGCTACTGCAAAATTCCCTATGATGGTTTCATATGTTTGCTCAAAATGCAAGCAAAATGCGATGGTTCCCTACGAGATAACAGAACAAGTTTCCACTACTTCAAGCTTACCCGGAGCGGAATATGATATCAAGGAAAGAGCAAATGAGCGACTTAAGAAAAAAGTTTCAAAAATTATTGAAGAGATAAACGTTGAAAAATACGATGGAGCCAATTTAAATATAAAATGTCCTCATTGCTGACAAAAAGAAGAGTGGTCAAAGCTTAACGGCGGATGTCTCGGAGGCTTGCTTATATGCATCGGCATATTGTTTTCCATTGGCTCAATAATTATGATGTTTAGTGATGGCTTTCTGGATGGATTGTATGCTTTGTTATGTTTGGGTTTGGGCCCAATTGTTGTTGCTATCATATACATAAACTTATACAATAAATGGCGATACAGTAAAATAAAAAAACTTCCCAAAGAGTCATTGCCGAAGCTGTATCTAAAACAATAACAGCGAAACAGAAAGTAACCTTGTATATCGCAAAGCAGGTTTTAAATCAGAAAAATTTAAAAATGAGGATATACATTAATCCCTAAAACAAAGATCTTATGTAATGAGGTCTTTGTTATAGGGATTTTTTATTTTTGTGTATGTAAAAATCATTTTTGATTTTTACCGGAAATAAAATTATGTCACAGTTTTTGTTACTTTAAATCTGAAATACGAATTATCACTATACCACATAGGGAAGTTTGTATTCCATATGTTATTGTACAGGTTAAAGTACATATCCTGCCCCTTGGGATTTAGTTCAAAGTCCAGAAGCCTTCTGCCGAAAGGTGCCACGAGAGCGCTGTCAAGGGGTTCAATTGTAACTTCGCCGTTGGTTATACCTTTGTCGGTAGCCACAATGAGGGGGCTTCCCACAGTGTTTTCGGGAACTATCCACTCACTCATTTTGCTTACCTTCCAGTTTTCCTTAAGTCCCAAAAACTTAATCCATGCCGCCTGAGGCAGTCTGGACGCCTTTTTGCCGAACCAGGTCACTTTGATTTCCCCGTTTTTAATTTCCGCCCAAAGATAGGGCAAACCGTATTTTTCCGCAACATCTTTTTCAAATTCCAGTTTTATGTATTTTACATCATTTTCGATGTAGAAGGCTACGGGATTTGCAGTGAAAGTGGCGCCCTTGTAGTCATAAAGACCGAATTTGGTGTAATCCCAAGTTGCCCATTCGGTGTTTTCTTCGTCAAACTGTATGTAAGTATTTTTGTATCTGTCATAGTCCCGGTTGTCAAATATCTGCCAGCTGAATTCAAAGGGCAGGCTAAAGGGGTTAACTTCGCTTACGGGATTTGGTTCGCTTATGTCCTCATATGCTTTTATACCGCAGATGTCTTCCGCTTTCGTAACATAGCTTCTTTGCTCAAACCAGGATTTTTCAAGATTAATTCTCATATCGGTGCCTTCGGTTTTAGCGAAGGCTTCATCTGTGTAATCTTTGTCGGGGAAATATTTCTGTATGCACATACCCCAAGTATGCTCCGGAATCAGGAGAAGATTGTCATTTAAATCGTATTCATCAAGATTTTTGCCTTCAAGTCCGCGAAGTATCTGTCTGTAACCGGAAAGCTTTTTGGGATCTGTACCTGCGCCGTGTATCCAAGTGTCGCCGATTTCTGCATCTATTACGGGAAGGTCGGGAATATCTCTTACCTTAAGGGCAAGGTCATTTAAGGTTCCCGGCTTTAATTCGGCATCGGGATATTTTGCCTTAAGAAGGTCATATACAGCTATAATTTCATCGGGGGACTGAGGGCCCAGGTTGTCGTTGGTGTGGGCAAAATGTACTGCAAAGTCACCCAGTTCCATGGTTGTACCGTAGCTTTTTTGGTACATTACGGTAATTGTATCTTCACTGCATTTCCATTTGAACAGCGGAGGAACATCGGGAAGGGGAGATGCTGTATTTACCCCAATGTGCAGAAATTCAATCCCGTGTTTTTTAAGAAGTGGTATCATTGCTTTTGTGTGACCGGGTACATCGGTCATCTTGGCACCGATAGTGTTTTTGCCGTATTTTTCGTCCAGCTTTTTACCAATCTTTATGCCGTATTCAAAAAGCTCCTTTGTCATAAGTTCCGTATGAGATGTGTAGGGCAGACCGTGCCAGGTTATGATGCCGTCTTTTATGGCAGGCTCTATGTCTAAACCTTTTTTCAGGGCTTCGGCAATAAGCCATGAGCCTACGCTCCACACGAATGGAGTATCGGTACCCTTAAGTTCATAGCCAACCTTTATTGCGTTGGGTATATAGTTGTCAAGGTAGTTGTCAATCACCTTTTGGGCATAGTCGGTATATCCTATATCAAGATGGGTTTTAAATATGATGTAAACTTCTTTAACCATTGTAAATCCTCCTGCGATATGTGATATGACAATTTTATAGTATAAATAGCTTAAAGTCAATAAAAAAGACTAGGGAATGTAAAATAAAGCGCAGACCGCTTATAGGCTTCATTAATGAACTTCTATAGTGTCAAGGTAGCAAAACTCAAAATATGTAGAAATCCGCAAATATGCAGATTTCTCATGTTTTTTAGCCTATAAGCTCTAAGCGAACTTCACCTCTCGACGTGCCCTCGCACGCCTTCGGGTCCCCCTCGCAAGGCAAGCCTCACTCGGTTCAGTTCACTTATTCTGCATCTTTTTTCCATCCCCGCAAAAAATAAGGGGACTGTAAAAACATTGATTTGTTTTTTACAGTCCCCTTTTGACAATCATAGTATGTTATAATATATTCATAACCAGCACCACAAGACCTGCCGCCAAACCCAGTACGGTAAAAAGCATTGCGGCACCGGGAGATTTTTTACATTTTCTTCGGATTAGCTTGTTTTTAGAAAAAATATAGTCCTCAATAACCTTGTCCGCCGTGGCTACAATATCTCGTTCCGGGGATTTTTTTGCTTTGAAAACACACAGAAGCTGGCTTAGTACATTTACTTTCTTTTCCGGCATATTATAAACTCCTTTTTGGTTTTGTATTCTAAGTATACGCCGTATTATGTAAATATATACATTTATGGAATAAGTAGTTTCCGTGGTGCTTTCAATAGATTTTTCAAATAAGCCTGGTTATCTCTTTTTTCAGTCTGGATATGATTTTCTTTTCCAGACGGGATATGTAAGATTGGCTTATTCCCAGAATATCCGCTACTTCCTTCTGGGTTTTTGCGTCACGGCGGCGTATGCCGAAACGCAGTTCCATAATGTTTCTTTCTCTTTGGGTAAGTGTCTGCATAGCTATTTCCAGAAGCTCCTTATCTATCTCTGTTTCAAGATTATGGTAAATTATATCGTTATCCGTACCCAGTATGTCTGAAAGCAACAGCTCATTGCCGTCCCAGTCCACATTGAGGGGTTCATCTATGGATATTTCGGTTTTTCGTCCGTTGTTTTTTCTGAGGTACATAAGTATTTCATTTTCAATGCAGCGGGAAGCGTAGGTGGCAAGCTTTATGTTCTTTTCCGGGTTGAAGGTGTTTATTGCCTTTATAAGACCTATGGTACCTATGCTTATAAGGTCCTCGATGTTTATTCCCGTATTTTCAAATTTTTTGGATATGTATACTACCAGTCGCAAATTTCTCTCTATCAGCTCATTTTTGGCTTGGGAGGGATTGGTTTTTAGTGCCTGTATGAGCTTTTCTTCCTCATCCTTTTCCAGGGGCGGAGGAAGGGTAGAGGTACCGCCTATGTAGTGGATGTCGCCTTGAAAGAGTTTTTGTATTATGATGATAAGCTTTTCTTTGAGCATAAATTATGTCCTTTCTTAATATACGAAATTGGCTTTGAAATTGCATTATAATCCCCTGTTTGGCACAGCTTACCGTCAAAAATTGCAACAGTTGCTCTGATTAGCAGATGTCCGTCAGCAGATATTCTGTCGGGTACAAATCCCGGCAAAAGAGATGAACTGTTGCCTACAGATGAGTAGGGTATAAGCTTAAATCCAAGGGGCAAGTCGCCTGAACGGGGTAAACTTATCTCTTCAAAAAGCGGTAAAACCGATGTGGCTTCCGCTATTATTACGTCGTTTCCGTTGTAAGGGTCCTTCATAAAGTTGCCTGTGTCGGCAAGGGCTGTGAGAGTAACCTTTTTGCCGCGATGTTCTATGCTTAGTATAAAGCAGTCCCTTACGGGTGTACGGCTAAGCTTGTTTTGGAGTATATATGCCGCAGGTGGTGCTGCAAGTGTCGCCAAAAGCACAAACCACAGGGGAATGTTAAAGTAGAAAACACCGTTCTTTACGGCACCGCCTATGGTAAGCCCTATATCCGTAAAGTACAGTACACCCATAATCAGAAGTCCGTAAATTACGGTAACTAAGTGAAACAGGGCAGTTTTCTTAATAAGGGAGCGCAGTCCCGAGGGCTTAAATACAGTAGCGGTGACTATTGCTCCGAACAGGAGCTTTGTAATGAAAAAACCGAGTAGCTTCCAATCGGTGCCGAAAAGCAAACAAGCGTAGATTGCTCCCAATACGGAACCCGATACCAAGCGTGTAATTTTTACGGGCTGTTTTGTAATGAGAGCAGTTGCTCCGAAAACAGCCATATTCATAATAAAGTTTACACCAAAAAGTACGTCTATGTAGATTACGGGTATTTATATCAGCTCCTTTCCGATGATTTAATTTGATTGTACCATAATGCAGTAGGGGAATTTTGTAAAATCAAGTCCTCAAAAATAAATTTAATTGTTGATATTTTATCTTGCGTATGATAGAATTTACTTATAATATTTTTAAATAGGAGTGAATCAGCTATGAAGGTTTTGGCATTTGACTTTGGTGCTTCCAGCGGACGTGCTATTCTCGGAAGTCTTGAAAACGGAAAGCTTGTTTTAGAGGAGATTCATCGCTTTGACAATGAGCCTGTAAGTATAAACGACGGATTTTATTGGGATTTACCCAGACTTTTCCACGAGGTAAAGCAGGGTATACGCAAGGTCAAGGATGTGGATTTTGCCAGCATAGGTGTGGATACCTGGGGCGTTGACTATTCACTTGTGGGCAAAAAGGGCAACCTTCTTTCAAACCCCTTTAATTACCGTGACGAAAGAACCCTGGACGTTCCCGAAAAGGTAAGAGAAATAATCTCCGATAAGGAGCTTTACGAAACCTCCGGTATACAGTCTATGAATTTCAATACAATCTATCAGCTTTTTGCCGATAAGGAGAAGAACCCCGATGTATATTCCATCGCCGATAAGTTTATAATGATGCCCGAGCTTTTCGGATATTTGCTCACAGGCAACATTTACGGTGAAAAGAGCGAAGCCTCAACTTCTGCCCTTCTTAATCCTCACACCAAGGAATGGAACTGGGAGCTTATAGACAAACTTGGTCTTAAGCGTTCTCTCTTCCCCGAGCTTGTTAATCCCGGTACCAAGGTGGGCGTTCTTAAAGATGAAATCTGTGAGGAACTTGACATTGCTCCCAAAGCAGTAGTTGCAGTAGCAGGTCACGATACAGCCAGTGCAGTTGCGGCAGTACCTGCATCCGAGGAAAGCTTTGTATATATTTCCTGCGGTACATGGAGCTTATTCGGCACAGAGTTAAAGGCTCCCTGTATTAACGAAATGTCTCAGAAACTTGACATAACCAACGAAACAGGATACGACGACACAACCCGATTCCTCAAGAACATTATCGGCTTGTGGATTATTCAGGAAACACGCCGTCAGTTCAAGCGTGACGGCAAGGACTACAGCTATGCGGATATGGAGGCTATGGCAAGAGAGGCGACTCCTTTTAAATGCTTTATAGACCCCGATGCTCAGGTGTTTGTAACTCCCGGAAATCAGGTTCAGAGAATCAAGGATTTCTGTAAAGCCACAGGTCAGGCTGTTCCCGAAACCGACGGTGAAGTGGTGCGCTGTATCTATGAGAGTCTTGCCATGAAGTATAAGTTTACCTTTGACAATCTCAAGGAATGTACAGGCAGCGATTTCAAGGCTATACATATGGTAGGCGGCGGTACTAAGGACGGTTTCCTCTGTCAGATGACCTCCGATGCTACCGGCGTTCCCGTAATTGCAGGTCCCATCGAGGCTACTGCTGCAGGTAATGTAGCTATACAGCTTATAGCCGCAGGGGAAATAAAGGACCTCAAAGAGGCAAGAAAGATTATTGCCGATTCCTTTGCCGTGGTACACTATGAGCCTAAGGATAGCGGCTTTGGCGAAGCATACGGCAGATTCCTCGAAGTATTACAGTAATTAAAAAATCACAATACAAAAAGAATGCAGAAGCCCGAAAGGTTTTTGCATTCTTTTTATTTAAGTTAAATTTTACACGATTAAGATATCGGATTTTACATTAAGAGTGATAATATGTATATTGGCAAAATAAAGAAAACGAGAGGAAAAGAATATGGGTATTTTTGAAATTATAGAACTTTTGGGAGGCCTTGCAATCTTCCTTTTCGGTATGGATGTAATGGGCAACAGCCTGGAAAGACGCGGTGGCGGAAAGCTTAAATCTATACTGGAAAGTATGACCTCAAACCGTTTTAAAGGTATACTCCTGGGTGCAGGTGTCACCTCGATAATACAGAGTTCGTCAGCTACTACGGTAATGGTGGTAGGCTTTGTAAACTCCGGTATTATGAAGCTCAGACAGGCAATCGGTGTAATTATGGGTGCCAACATCGGTACTACAATTACGGCATGGCTTTTAAGTCTTACGGGTATTGAAGGCGAAAGTACTGTTATGCAGTTTATGAAGCCTTCGGTATTTTCTATGATACTTGCCCTCATAGGTATTGTACTCATAATGTTCAGCAAGAAACCCAAGAGCAAGGACACAGGTTCCATTCTTGTGGGATTTGCAGTGCTTATGGTGGGTATGGATATGATGAGTGGCTCCGTTGAAGGTCTTAAAGGCAATGCAACCTTCACAAGCATTCTCACTCTCTTCAACAACCCCTTGTTCGGTGTGTTGGCAGGTGCGATTCTTACTGCAATCATTCAGTCCTCTTCTGCATCTGTAGGTATACTTCAGGCACTCTCCACCACAGGAAATATTTACTACTCCAATGCTATTCCCATTATTATGGGACAAAACATTGGTACCTGTGTTACTGCACTTCTTTCTTCAATCGGTGCCAACAAAAATGCCAAGAGAGTTGCTGTAGTTCACTTAAGCTTTAACATTATAGGTACTTTGTGCTTTATGGCTGTGTTCTATGCCATACAATATACTGTGGGCATTCCTTTCTTTAACGAACCTATCAATGCGGCAGGTATTGCGGCAGTACACACTACCTTCAATGTCTTTGCCACAATTATAATGGTACCCTTTGTTAAACAATTGGAAAAGCTCTCCATGCTTATTGTAAAGGATAACAAGAAAGACGTAGCGGAAACAATCATCGATGAAAGACTCCTCGCAACCCCTTCCGTAGCTATTGCACAGGCTAAGAAGGTTGCCGATAAGATGGCAAATGTTTCTATGGAGGCATTTGTAGGTTCACTTGCTCTTATAGATAAGTATGATGCCAAAAAGGCAGAGGAAATCAAAGAACTGGAGGACAGAGCAGATAAGTATGAAGATGTTCTCGGTACTTTCCTTGTAAAGCTCTCTCGCGAAAGCCTTTCCACAGAGGACAGCAGAGAAATATCCAACCTTCTCCATTGCATAGGTGATTTTGAAAGAATCTCCGACCACGCAGTAAATATAGTGCAGTCTGCCGAAGAAATATCCGACAAAAAAATTGTATTTTCGCAGGAGGCATGTGCGGAACTTGATGTGGCAAAGAAAGCTCTTAGGGAAATTCTGGAAAATACATGCAAAGCCTTTACAGGTGAGGATACTCAGCTTGCAGAAAAAATTGAACCCTTAGAGCAGGTAATTGACGGGCTTAAGCTTAAGATGAGAGCCAACCACATAGAAAGACTGCAAAGCAGTAACTGTACCATAGAAACAGGCTTTGTATTCTCCGACCTTATCACCAATATGGAAAGAGTCGCAGACCATTGCTCCAATATAGGTGTATGCCTTATAAGTGTATCTCAGGACAGTTTTGATACCCACAGCTATCTAAGACACATCAAGGAAGACGGAGATATGTTCAAAGCTAATTATGAGGTTTACAGAGAGAAATATTATATTTCATAATAACCACTTTGTTTTTATAAAAAAGAAGCCCCCGTTTTTACGGGAGCTTCAGACTGTCGAAGAACCCGACTTTGCGTTAGGCAAAAATCGGGTTCTTCTT
>CAYXPV010000045.1:0-9522 GCA_964467285.1 uncultured Oscillospiraceae bacterium | reverse complement strand
TCGTGAACCTCCCCTACAAAACATCTCTACTTGTACAATAATCGTAACTGACTACGTAATTGAGATCCTTCGGCTTCGTTTCAATCCGTTCAGGATGACATTTATGGGGCACGTACCTGCCCCATAAATGTCAATTTTAAAATACAATACGGCATACCCGATTGTAGGGTATGCCGCAAATAAACTAATCCATATTATCCTACGTTGGCATTATCCAAATCAGGTTATAGGTCGGAACGCAATATGTTCCCTCTCAGCCTGTTTGCGCAAGCTCCCCTTTTTTAGTCAATGTCGCCGACTTAAGAGTTTTGTCATTCTTAAGCGTTGTGAAGAATCCTCCTTGCAATGGAGATTCTTCGACTCCGCCTACGGCTTCGCTCAGAATTAAACACAAAATATCTGCTTAAGTTGACAGCATTGCTTTTGGTATATCAAATTAAAGTGTTATGATAGTAAATGACTATCGAACAACATTATTTTACTTCAAATTCATACATTTGTCAATAAGTACAAAAGTTTCTGCACGGGTAATTGTTGCCTTGGGGCGAATTTGATTGTTACTTCCCATCATAACTCCTGCCTTAACTGCATATACGACACTTGCTCTTGACCAGGATGCCACATCGTTACTATCCTCAAAAGTGAGGTCCCCGTCGGATGTCTGCCACTTAAAAGCCCGGGCAAGAATAGAAACCATTTCCTCACGGGTTATAAGCTTCTTGGCATTTACATATCCGTCGGAGCCTGCAAGGATTCCATGCTTAACTGCTGTTGCTACATAAGGTACTGCCCATGAGGACACTCCATCAGCATCTTTGAAATCAAGGGTGAGTCCCTGCTCAGGCTTTATACCCATAGCAAGAAGTGCCATAATGGCAGCTTCCTCTCTTGTGATATTTGCTCCCGGCCTTACAGAGGGAATTTCTGCACCGTCACCGGAAATTATACCCTTGTTGAAAAGTGAGTTGGCATACGCATAAGCCCAATTTTCCTTGTCAAGGTCAGCAAATTTGTTTTCTTTATTTTCAGCAGGCTTGTTCTCCTGCTCCTTGCCTGTGGTTTCGTCTTTTGCAGATGTGCTTCCGCCGATTGAACCACCGGAAGACGAACCACCGGAGGACGAGCCGCCGGAAGATGAACCACCGGAGGATGAGCTACCGGAGGACGAATCGCCCGAGGACGAACCGCCCGAGGACGAACCACCCGAGGATGAACCACCGGAGGACGAACCACCCGAGGATGAACCGCCTGAGGACGAGCCGTCGGAAGATGAACCGCCTGAGGATGAACCGCCTGAGCCTGAGCCTTCGACCTCGGAGCCGGAACCACTTCCCGAGCCCGAGCCTTCGCCCTCAGAGCCGGAACCACTTCCCGAGCCGGAACCTTCGCCCTCGGAGCCGGAATCACTTCCCGAGCCGGAGCCTTCACCTTCGGGTGCTTCTCCAAGATTTATAATGCCGGATTCTGCAGTTGCCTCGTCGGAAACAGTAAGAGACGAATCTGCCAATTCCACAAAGGTTATTTCCACCTCAACCTCACCCAAGGCTCTTTCTGCCTTAATAAAGTGAATGGTAAACAATATATTATCAACTTCTGCAAGCTTTTCGTCAGTAATTTTCTGTGTTGCATCTGTGCCGGAAGCGGAATCAAACCAAATAATATTTCCGTCGGTTGCCACCACATTGGTGTATACATCGGAAACTGTGCTTACATATTCCAGCTTTGTTTTGTCGTAATCGTATTTAATAGTAACTGCAGATACATCCTCAATATCCGAAGGGATTGCATCCAGCATTACATCAATACTTACATTACTTCCGGTTACGGCAGCATTTTCAAAGCTGATACCTGCCGCATAGGAACTTACAGTTACCATAAGAAGCGATATAAGAACAGCAATAATTCTTTTTATATTTTTCATATACAATTCCTCATTTTTTCAAAATTCCCCCGCCTGACAATTAAGACGAGGGAATTGGGTCATTGGTTATTTAAATTCAATTATGCATTTTAACCTACATTGGGAACACTTGCGCTGCCACCGGCACCGCTTCCACCGGAACTGCTGCCACCGGAAGGTAAACCGGAACCGCTGTTGGATGTTGAATCGGATGAATCTTTTACACCGGCAACAAAGTTTGTAACAACATCTACGCCTGCTGCAATACGGGCAATCATAAGCGCATCATATGCGGTAATTGTACCGGAACCGTTGATGTCGGTTCTTACATATGTCATAGGATCGTTGTCATAAGCAAGTACCGTAAGGTTTGCTGACTTCATATTTGCACCGAGAGCATCGGTTGCGGTTACTGTGCCGTTTCCGTCTGTATCACCCATAAGGAATGTAGCGGATGTACCGTCTTCTACAACAACCTCTTCGGGGTTAAGTGCAGTTGAGGAGAGGATTATATAATATACAGTCTCATCTTCTTCAACCATTACAGCTTCTACGCCGGAGAGGGTAACCTTCTTGCCTGCGGGGATGTTGTTGAATACTACCATGTGCATATCGCCGTATTCTGTTACAGGTTCTTCTGTTGCACCGTAAGTAGGCTTAAGTTCTTCATATTTTGCCTTTGCAGCTTCAAGAACATCTGCATTTGTTACTTCATCTCTGAGTTCCTGTCTCAAAGCAAGGTAAGCTTCGTCTGCCGCATCAATTCTTTCCTTAACTGCTACTGTGTATTCAACTTCACCGATTTCATCGATAAGGGCAATTACTTCCTGAACAGCGTTGTAGTCAGCTTCAAGACTTGCATATTTCTGCTGTGCTGCGGTAAGAACACCGTAGTTTGTAACACGGTCTTTAAGGTTATCTGCGAGATTATCATATGCTGCCTGTGCCGCATCGATTGCATCTTTGGAATCGGGGTATGTAACTTCACCGATTTCGTTGATTGTAGCGATTACTTCATCAATTGCTGCCTGGTCAGCCTTAAGTCCTTCGATAATTGCTTCTGCTTCTTCAAGAACAACAAGATTTTCCACATATGCTTTCTGGTCTTCTGTAAGAGCTTCATATGCAGCTCTTGCAGCTGTTACTGCTGTTTCGGATTCAAGTGTAATTACGCCAAGTGCATTTATTAACTCGTCTACACCCAATGCAGCTTCTCTGTCTGCTTCTTCCTTGTCGGCAGCAGCTTTGAGTGCATCGTATTCGTCTCTTGCATCAAGCAAGGTCTGGTAGTTTGTTACATTTTCCTTTTCCTCATCGGAAAGATTTGCATATCCTGCTTCTGCTGCCTGAATCTTTGCAAGGCTTCCGAGAGTAACTTCACCAATTGCATCAATCTGAGCGATTACCGCATCTACCTTAAGCTTGCTTGCATAGAGTGCATCATAGCTTGCTCTTGCAGCAACAAGAACATTGTAGTTTTCAACTCTTCCCTTTAATGTATCATCAAGCTCTTCGTACGCAGCTTCTGCAGCTTCAATAGCCTCAAGACTGTCAAGGGTAACTTCGCCGATTTCAGCAATTAATGTTTGAACTACTTCTACAGCATCCTGATCTGCCTTAAGGAGTTCGTATGTATTTCTGGCTTCTGTGAGTACATCATAGTTCGATACATAACCCTGCTGTACGGAAGTAAGATTATCGTATGCTTCTTCTGCCGCCTGAATCTTTGCAAGGCTTCCGAGGGAAACTGTACCGATTGCACTGATTAAATCTTCCACAGTCTTTGCAGCAGCAAGGTCATCCCTAACTGTCTGGCAAGCAGCTTCTACTGCTTCAAGCTTTGCTACTACAGAGTCGGAAACTAAAGTCTTATCTGCAAGATTCTCGTAGGAAGTACGTGCTGCATTAGCCTTCTGCTCTACAGTAGTTACGTTATCCTTTGTTACATCTTCTGCAGGTGTAAGAGCTTCAATAAGCGCAATTACTTCATCTGCGGCATCCTTGTTTGCCTTTAATGTGTTGTAGGTTTCTTTTGCTGCAGTGAGAACACTATAGTTGGTTACATAACCCTTTTCATCCTGTGTGAGGCCATTATATGCATTTTCTGCTTCTTCAATCTCTGCCCCGCTGTCAAGAGTTACTGTGCCAATCTGATCGATCATTGTAATTGCTATGGCAATTTTCTGCTCACTGAAACCAATGTTAAATTCACACTGCTCAAGCTTACCATAACCGGTTAAAGAAACAAGTGCCTTCTGGTCATCATCAAGAGCATCGTAATCTGCTCTGAGCTTCTGTATGTTTGCCTTGTCGGCAAGCTTTATGTTTTCAACAACAAGAGCATCTAAAGCTTCGTTAAGGTCAGTTACCTGCTTTGCGAGCTCGTTGTATCTGTCTGTAGCTGCCACAAGTACGGAATGGTTTGTTACAAGTGTCTTCTGTGCAGGTGTAAGAGCTACATAAGCTTCGTTTGCACTTTCAATAAGTGTTCTGGATTCTTCGGTAAGTCTTACAGTACCGATTGCGTTAATCTTAGCTTCTACTGCTTCTGCCGCTGCCTTGTTTGCCGCATTCTGTGTAGCTTCTTCCACAAGGGCATCATATGCTTCTCTTGCAGTAGTAAGAATGCTGTAATTTGTAACATATGTCTTTTCTACATCAAGAAGTTCATCATATGCGACTTCTGCTTCTTCAATGGCAGAGCCGCTTTCAAGAGTTACTGTGCCGATTTCAGCGATAAGGCGATTTACATGATTGACTCTTTCCGCGCTTTCATTGTGTGCAGTTATATATTCTTCAATCGTATTAGCAGAAGAATAACCAAGCTTCGCATCAAGAGCCGCTATTTGGTAGTCATCAAACATCATCCAGGACTGCCGCAAACTTACAATAGCCTCACCATCTACTATTGTTACGGTTTTGCCTTCAAAAGCTTTGAACTTTGCTTCTGCGGCATCAACCTCTGCACCCATTTCAGCATATTCAAGTGATGCAGCATCAAGAACGGACTTCTTGGTTACAAGTGCCTGCTGTTCCGGTGTGAGTTCATCGTAAGCTGTGCTTGCTTCATCAATAAGTGCCTTGGAAGCTTCTGTGTAGTATACTGTACCTATTGCATCAATCTTGGCATCTACTGCTTCTGCAGCTGCCTTATCTGCCGCATCTGCTTCCAGATTAGCATATTCTTCTTCTGCATCAGTAAGTGTGGTGTAGTTTTCTACAGCTGCCTTTTGTGCATCATCTGTAAGTGCATCGTATGCTTCTCTTGCAGCATCTATCTTTGTCTTGGAATCGGGATATATAACATCACCGATTGCAGCAATCAATGTTTCTACATTTTCAATAGCAGTTTCCATTGTTGCAATTGCAGTTTCTGCCGCTGTAATCTTATCTGCACCTGTAACAAGTGCCTTTTCTGCATCGCCAAGCGCTGTGTATGCTGTCTTTGCAGCTTCTACCTTAGCCTTGTCTGCATATGTAACAGCTTCGGGAATTGCAGTAATCAAGCTGTTAACATTTGCTACTGCGGTCATATCAATTTTGGGAATATTCACAGCCGCAAATGTTGTGGTTGCCTTACCGGACACGCTGATATCAGTACTTTCTTTATCTGTACCTATTGCAAACACATCTGCCACAGAGTCAATAGCCTTCGTGGCTGTAAATATAACCTTGTAAACTTCTACAGATGTCGCGCCGTAAAGTGAACAAGCGCTGTCTATTGTAAGACCATCCTGACTGGAGAAAAGGATTGTAGAAACTCTCTTTGTAGTATCAAGCTTGTATTCCTTATCACCTATACCCAAATCAAAGGCTTCACAAATACCTGTATATTCATAGGGGTCATTTGCCGCATACCACTCAGCTTCAATAGCATTATCGTATCTGGGTTTTCTGCTTGTACCGGTGTTGGTCATATCCACAGTTACTGCAGTGGGGTCATACAAAACACCAATCTGCAAACCTGCAATGTCTTTAAATTCACCGTTCATGGTAACTGTAACTACTACAGATTCACCTGTCGCCAAAGAGTACTTGTCGGCACTTAATACCAACTGAAAGTCCTCACCTTCGGCAAAAGCGATTCCGGAAGGAACCATAGTGAGTGCAAGCATAACAACTAAGACAAGTGATGTCAGTCTTGCAAATAAATTCTTTACCATAATCATTATCCTCCTGTTTTAGTTGTATTTATTACTGGGCGAACGGGGTACCGTTCAGAATATAGTCAACAATCTTTGTAACGTCAGATACACTAACTGCAGTGTCCGCGTTAACGTCTGCCGCAGCATTACCCTGTGTATAAACAGTACCGTCTACCTTTGTAAACTCGGTACCGTTTAATATGTACTGTACAACCGCAGTTACATCGGAAACGCTAACAGCCTTGTCATCGTTAACATCACCAAGGGTGTAGCTTGCACCGGGTGTGGGGCCTACACTCTCGTCAATTACCGTTGTATAGGGGTTGGCTGTAGTCGCCATGGTTGCATAACCGGAGTAAACTGTGAGGGTATCTGTACCGGTGTATGTGAACTTAAATGTAGAAACACCATCGGCATCTGCTGCAACCTGGTCTATATGGTAAACCTTTGTTGTATCGGCAAAGGCCTCCGAAATAGTTGCCGTACCTTTGGTAACAAGAAGTGAAGTTTCCTCGCCTGATTCCAAAGTAGATACTTTAACCGTGATTATACTGTCATCATTGTAGACATCAATTGGGTCTGCCGCCAATGCCGAGCCGGAAATCATCCCGAAAAGAGCAACAAAGGCAAGTGTTTTTGCAAAAACTTTTTTCATTATATCATACCTTTCCTGTAAATATGACGTTATATGGAATTGTCTTATAAAGACAAGCATCCAATTTACCTATAATATCATAATACATTATATCAGTACTCTATAAAAAAGTCAATAGCCAAGGTTAAAAACCTCGGCTATTTTTATCACATCAGGAATATATTTTTTTATAGATTTTTGCTCTTTTTTGAACCTTATTTACATAATTTGCCGTTTCACCGAAAGGAATCTTGCGAAGGTCTCCCTTCCCGTCGGAATACCTGGGGTCGGCAAGCCATTTTTCCACATTTCCGGGACCTGCGTTGTAAGCGGCAATTGCTACTATGGTATCTCCATGGAAGCGGTCCAAAAGGTAACGCATATAGGCACAGCCGATTTTAATATTGGACTCAGGCTTGTTGATGTTATCTATATCTACTCCCGTGTCAAGATTTTCCACACACCATATGGCAGTTTCTTCCCTGAGCTGCATAAGTCCGTAGGCATCCTTATGACTTCTGGCTTCGGTGTCAAAGCCGCTTTCGGAACTGATAATGCCCATAATAAGGTATTTATCCAAATCATACTGCCCGGCGCAGGCTTCTATCTGTTTTTCATATTTCAGCGGATATA
The DNA here is from genome assembly GCA_964467285.1 of uncultured Oscillospiraceae bacterium. Lineage (GTDB taxonomy): Bacteria > Bacillota > Clostridia > UMGS1810 > UMGS1810 > RGIG8748. The sequence continues at coordinate 2,210 of CAYXPV010000045.1, read as the reverse complement.
CCACCTTTAGTGCAGGTGTAAGCAGCAAAGCAACAGCCGCCGATACAACGAGCACTCCAATCCATATCCACATTGTGCTTCTTCTTTTATATATCATCAAAACCTCCGAAAATCAAATCCAATTGGTCTGTAAAATCCTTCTCGTTTCCGTTATTGTACACCACATAGTTACAACGGGATATGTAGAACTCATCCCCCGGCTGACTCGAAAGTCTTGCCAGAGCATTTTCCATGGAAATGCCGTCACGGTTAACTATTCGCTTTGCACGTTTTTCCATATCGCTCAAAACACACAAAGTGGCAGTACACACCTCACCCAAACCTGCTTCAAAAAGCAAAGGGGCATCCAAAACTATGTTTTTGCCAGGGTTTTCTTCTATTATATTAAGATTCTCCCGAACAATGTACTTGTGAGTTATGGCATTTAAGAGCTTCAACTTTTCTTTGTCATTAAACACAATCTCACGCATTACGGCTCGGTTTAAGTTGCCGTTATCATCTGCCACAGCACTACCAAAGACTTCTGTAATTTCTTCCATACATTTTTCGCCCTTGGTGCATACTTTGTGGGCGATTTTGTCGGAATCTGCTATAATAAAGCCTTTCTTGGCAAAATATTCACTTGCCGTACTCTTGCCGGTGCCGGAGCCCCCGGTAAGTCCCAATACCATAATTACCATTCCTTACTTTATACTATTTTGCATCGTACCAGCTTTTGCCGCACTTTGCCTCTGCCACCAGGGGCACTGAAAGCTTTGCGGCGCTTTCCATGGAAGTCTTAAGAATATCTTTGACCTTTTCCACTTCGTCATCAAAAGCTTCAATAATAAGTTCATCGTGAATCTGAAGTATAAGGCGTGACCTTAAATTTTCTTCCCTGAGACATCTTTCCACAGTTACCATTGCAAGTTTAATGATATCTGCGGCACTTCCCTGAATGGGAGTGTTTCTGGTCATTCTTTCAGCCGCGGAACGGAGCATGAAGTTGGAAGAATTTATTTCGGTAATCTTCCTTCTTCTTGAAAACATGGTTTCCACATAACCCTTTTCCTTGGTAGACTCAATAATACTATTCATATATCGGTCTACTCCCCGATATTTATCAAAATAATTGTTTATATACTCTCTTGCTTCTTTTACACTTATACCAAGGTCCTTGGCAAGGGAATATTCACCCATTCCGTAAATTATGCCGAAGTTAACGGTTTTGGCACGGGAACGCATGGTTTCGGTAACCTCCGAAAGTTCTACCCCGAACACACCGGAAGCAGTAAGCGTGTGAACATCCACACCGGTGTTAAAGGCGTTGCACAATGCCTCGTCCTCGGAAATATGAGCCAAAACTCTCAGTTCTATCTGGGAGTAGTCGGCATCCACAAACACACAGCCTTCTTTGGCTACAAACATCTTTCTGAGTTCCCTGCCAAGTTCGGTACGTACGGGTATGTTCTGCAGATTGGGTTCCTGGGAACTGATTCTGCCCGTAACGGTAACCGTCTGATTGAATTTGGAGTACACTCTCCCTGTATTTTCATCAATCACCGCAAGAAGCCCGTCGCCATATGTGGACTTAAGTTTTGCAAGTTGGCGGTATTCCAGAATTTTGCGAACAATTTCATGCTCCTCGGAAAGTTTCTCAAGAACTTCCGCATTGGTAGAGTAACCTGTTTTTGTCTTTTTAGGTGGTTTCATACCCATTTTTTCAAAAAGAATAACGCCAAGTTGCTTAGGAGAATTAAGGTTAAATTCTTCCCCTGCCAAAGCGTAGATTTCCTTTTCCAGTATATCTATACTTACTTTAAGACCTTCGTTAAACTCCGTAAGTCTCGGTTTATCTATAAGTACACCGCTTATTTCCATGGATGCAAGCACCCACACAAGCGGAAGCTCCATTTCGTAGAACAGCTTATCCTGCCCCACCTCGGCTATTTTATCTTTAAGACAGGCTTTAAGCATTTCCTCGGCACAGATACATTCTGAAACATAATCCCCAAGTTCCTTTTCGGGAAGCTCAAGAAGAGTTTTTTGATTTTTACCCGTACCAAACACCTCTTTGTCGTCTTTAAGATTTACGCTTAAGTAGTCAAGAGCCATTGTACTGATATCATATGAATTTTTTAATGGGTTTATTATATAGGCGGCAACTCCCAGGTCAAAATACGCGGAGTTGAAATTAACGCCGTAGCCATTTAAAAGCACCATATCACTTT
>CAYXPV010000044.1:0-9666 GCA_964467285.1 uncultured Oscillospiraceae bacterium | reverse complement strand
TACCGGGAATTTGTCTTATTTTTTCCAATGTTACGGGATCATCTTCGCCGTACCATCTAAATGTCATCTTCATTATTAATTTCCTCCATTAAAAGATTTTTCGTATATAGAATACATTGTTTCCATTGTGTTCTTGGCCGAGTAAATGTCGTAGTATTCACCATTGTCGTAATAATTTACAAAAAGTCCAAGGTGACCTACACCCCAGCAGGCTTTGCCGTAAATTGCCATTTCGTCGCTTGCAACCTTTTCTTTACCGACAAAAAGCCCCTGTTCCATATAGCGTACAACAGCTTTTTCAAAAACGAATTCAAGTTGCGGGAAGTTTGTATAAGTGTAGCCGTTGGTAGCAAAGAAAATGCCGATATTACCGTTTTTGTATTTAAGTCTTGCTACACAAGTATCTTCAACTTCTATTGCATCTTTAAGGGAATAGTTATGCATATTTGCATCAACATCAACAACATTACCGCCAATGTGACACAGAAGATCAAGGGTATGGATTGACTGATTTATAAGCACTCCGCCGCCTTCTGTTGCCCATTTGCCGCGCCATTCTCCGCTGTCGTAGTATTTTTTATCTCTGCACCAGGTAACAATAGCCTTTGTTGCTTTGAGTTCGCCAAGCTCACCGGAATCTGCTATTTCCTTGAGCTTCACCGCGCAGGGATTAAGTCTGTTCTGAAATACCAGAGCAACGTTTTCTATTCCGGGTGTGGCCAGTAAATCTTCAAATTCCTCGCGAGTTATGGCAATAGGCTTTTCGCATATGATTTCCTTACCTGCATTTAATGCTTGCTTTACCATCGGGGCATGAAGATAGTGTGGGGTACATATATGCACGCTGTGCACGTTATCATCCTTTAACACATCTTCATAATTTTCATAGCACACAACATCGGGATAGGTTTCTTTTGCATTCTTTATTTCATCGGGGTCAATGTCGCATACACCGTAAAGCTGTGCGTTTTTTACCTGACCGAGTGCATCTGCATGGATAGGACCTATGGCGCCATATCCAACTATACAAACGTTTTTCATAAAATATTCACCTCGTTGTTGTAATTGTATCAGCAAAAGCCCTTTGTTGTCAAGAATTCATAACTGTTTTTAAGTGATTCCACGGGGTCGTATTCACCGGCATCATCTCTTTCAACAAGAGCATACTTTGTACCTGCCTTTTCACAGGCTGCAATAATTTTGTCCCAATTGAGATTACCGTAACCTACATCTGCCATGGCGGGTGCACCGGATTCGTAGTCAAGATAGAAATCCTTAAAGTGTACAGCCATTGCTCTTTTTCCAAGCTTTTCAATCACTTCTACAGGGTCCGCACCTGCATGCTGAACCCAGTAGGTATCAACCGTGAAGTTAAATATTTCAGGATCTGTTCCTTCTATCATTCTGTCCCATGCCCATTTTCCATCTAGCTTTAAAAACTCTCTGGAATGGTTGTGGTAGCAGAAAAACATTCCTTCTTCTTTGAGTCTTTTGCAGAATTCGTTTGCTTTTGCTATAAAAGCTTCAAGTTTCTCAAGATTTATGAAGTTTTCGCTGTCCATACCGCCAAGACCGCAGAGCTTACAGCCGAGAGCCTTGTTGTATTCAATTACGGCATCGATGTTATTTATAAAGTCGTCATAAGGTCTGTGGGTTATTACACATTCAAGACCGTATTTATCAAGAATTACTTTCATTTCCTTGGGATCTAAGGGAGTGCCGGAAATCTGTACAGTTTTGTAGCCCGTTTCGCTTACTTCCTTGCATAGCTTGTCAAAGTCCTCAATGTTCTGTGTGAATTTTCTTACGGTATAGTACTGAGCACCAATTCTTTTATCCATAATATGTTTCCTCCGCTATTAATAGGTTCCTTCTGTATCTGCGTGCTGCTTTCTTACGTTCTTTTTATATGTGGAATTTTTGATTTTATCCTGAAGAATATCATAGAACTTATCTTCGTCAAGGTTCTTAACGTCAACTTTTTCACCTAACCAGCTGCTCAAGTGCATTGCATTGGAAATGGTAAGTCCGTTAATGCCTTCTTCACCCTTTGCAATAAGCTCTCCGCCATTTAAAATTGCGTTTGTAAATGCTTTGAGTACACCGTTATGTTGTTCACCGTCGCCGCCCCAAAGAGGAATCTTACATTCCCAAGCATGAAGGTCACCGAAGGATTTTGTGTTATTTGTGTTGTATTCTCTTTCGGACATTTCGTTGCGGTAGAAGGTAAGACCGTCCTTGTCTGCAATAAGGTTACCCCAATCACAGGCAATTTCAAGTCTGTTTGTTCCGGGTGTTTCACCTGTTGAAGTTATGTACTGACCGGTTGTTCCGTTGTTATATTCAAAGAATGCACAAACATCGTCTTCAACCTCAATGTCATAGTATTTTCCGTAGCTTATATTTGCATATATTTTGTCGGGCATACCGAACATCCACTGCCAAAGGTCAATCTGATGGGGGTTCTGATTGATAAGTGTGCCGCCGCCTTCAAATTCCCAACTTGAACGCCATGCACTTGAATCATGGTAAGACTGAGGCCTGTACCAATCTGTTACAATCCAGGTTATTCTTTTAATGTGACCGAGCTGACCGGATTCTACAAGTTCCTTAATTTTGCGGTACTTGGGATTGGTTCTCTGATTGTACATAATTGCAAAAATCTTGTCCTGTTTCTTTGCGGCTTCGTTCATTTCACGAACCTGCTTTGTATATACGCCTGCAGGCTTTTCTATGAGTACATGAAGTCCGTAATCAAAGCCCATCATTGCATATTTTGGATGGTCATAGTGAGGTACGGCAACAAGAACAGCGTTAAGAAGTCCGCTTTTGTACATTTCTTCAACATTGGTGAATGTAGGAACATCAGGGTAAAGTTCTTTTGCAACTTTAAGTCTGCCTTCATCAATATCGCATATTGCTGCAAGCTCCATGCCGGGTACAGTATTTTTGTAAATCCTTGATGCATGGCTTGTTCCCATGTTACCAAAACCTATAATACCAATTTTAACTTTGTTCATTTTTTCCGCCTCCTTGGGTTTGTTAATTATATCACAAAGTGCATTGTATGCAAGGGTAAAGGTTCCTTCACCGCCTTCGGGAAGATTCTCCATTTTATTATCAAGTTCAAGATTTGCAAGTCCCTCAAAACTTCCAAGGTGGGGTTCAAGACTAAGGTAACCGTCATATCCTTTTTCAAAAAGGCTGTGTATGATGTAGGGAACATTTCCTCTGCCGTATCCTGCAGGAACAACGGTGCCATCTTCTACGGCATCTTTTATGTGCATATATGCTATGTAGTCTTTCATAAGTTCAAATGCTTTCTTGGTATCTTCTCCGCTTTGTACGAAGTTAGCAGGGTCAAATACTGCTTTGAAGTTATCGCAGTAAAGATTATCCATAAGATCCCTGCATCTTTCGGCGGTGTCACCGTAAATATCTTTTTCATTTTCATGAAGAAGAATAATATCATTAGCTTTAGCAACTTCAATGAGGCGTTTGAGCCTTGAAATAACCAAAGAACGTTCTTCGTCAAGCCACACAGGTTCATCATGATAGAAACTGAATACTCTGATATACTTTGCATCCAGAATTTTGGCAACCTTTAGTACATTTTCAAAAACTTCGAAATGGTCACTGAAATCGTCTTTGATTTTGATTTTACCAATGGGGGAACCTATAGACGATACTTTTATACCGTATTTATCCATTTCATTTTTCAGTTCGGTAGCTTCCGCCTCGGTCAGCTCGGAAATGTTTTTACCGTTTACACCTCTTGGCTCAAAATATTTTATACCGAGTTTGTTTAATACTTCAAATTGTGTTTTGATATCCGATGCAATTTCATCGGAAAATCCGCTGATTTTTTCGTATGCCATAAAGATGACCTCCATAATAAAATTCTCTACATTGTAATACTATCACAATATTTCACAAAAATCTATGCTTAAATTGCCTTAAAGCTTGCAAAAATTGCTATCATATGCTATTATATCTCCGAAAGGATTGATTAAAGTGGCAGATTACAACTTTAATTGTAACTTTATAGATTACAGCTTTAACTACAGCTATAATGAAAAAGTTCATACCTCCAGATATCAACTGCATACTCACGATGAGTACGAAATCTTCTTTTTTTTGGAAGGAGATGCTCATTATGTAGTTGAAGGAAAAAACTACAGTCTTGAGCCCTGCGACATAATCGTAATCCGCAGACACGAAATGCACAGGATTTTTCATCATACTACAAATTGCTTATACAGCAGATGTGTATTAATGGTTGCACCTGAATTTTTTAAAAACCACAGTTGCCCCGAGTATGAAAAACAGTTTGCAGATGTTTACGAGGGTGTGGGTAATAAAATCAGTTCGGATGTTGTTCGTTCCTCCGGATTGTACGATGCATTTCACAGACTAAAAAAATATTCCGATAATTTTAAAAGTTTTGATAGTCCTGTGTGTAGTGCTATTGTAATTGAGATTCTTCATCTTATAAACGAGGTAACTCTCTTTGCTCACGACGATATCCCAAATAATCAAATTAAGGAGATAATGGCTTATATAAACAATAATTATACTCACAATCTTACCTTGGAGCTAATTGCAGAAAAGTTTTTTTTATCAAAGTACTATCTTTGCCATATGTTTAAAAAGGCGACCGGACTTTCTGTTCACCGCTACATAACCCAAAAACGTATTACAAAAGCAAGGGAGCTTATTGCAGAAGGCGTAAACATTACGTCTGCGGTTGTCACTTCGGGCTTTAACAATTATTCAACCTTTTACAGGGCTTACTTACGGGAATACAGTGTTCCGCCGAGAAATGGTACTAAAATTTGATATATAGTAATTATTAACCAAAATAATTTGTAAATTTGTGAAATATTTTTAAACAAAATCCTTTACAACTTTAGCATAATAAAGTATAATGAGTTTAACAAATTTCATTTTAGGAGGAATTTATTATGAAAAAATTATTGGCGCTTATGCTTGCATTGGTTATGGTATTGAGCTTTGCAGCATGTGACAAAGAAACAAGCGATATCGCAACTGTTGAGGAAAACGGTAAGCTTGTAGTTGGTATTACCGAATATGCACCCATGGATTATCAGGAAGATGGCAAGTGGGTTGGTTTCGATGCTGAATTTGCTGAAGCTGTAGCTAAGAAGATGGGCGTAGAAGTAGAATTTAAGGTAATTGACTGGGACAACAAATTTCTTGAACTTGATTCCGGTGCTATTGATTGCATCTGGAACGGTATGACAATTACTGATGAAGTTAAGAAGAATACTTCTTGCTCCAAGCCCTATGCAAAGAATGAACAGGTTATTGTTATGAACAAAGCTTTGGTAGGCGATTATACAGATACAGATTCAATTAAAGAACTTACCTTTGCTGTAGAATCCGGTTCTGCTGCAGAAGGCGTATGTAAGGATATGGGTCTTGATTATGTAGCAGTTAAATCTCAGGCAGATGCTCTCCTTGAAGTTGAAGCAGGTAGCCGTTTGGCATGTATCATTGATATCACAATGGCTGTTTCCATGACAGGTAAGGGTACAAGCTATGAAGACCTTGCTCAGGGACTTTCTCTTACTAAAGAAGAATACGGCATAGGTTTCAGAAAAGGTTCTGACCTTACCGAAAAGGTTAATGGTTACATTGACGAAATGAAGGCAGACGGTACACTTGAAAAACTTTCCAAGAAGTATGGTGTAGCATTAGCTGACTGATAATTTAATTTAAACTGAATTTCACCCGTAAAGGTTTGTGTACGAACAAACTTTTACGGGTTGTTTTTTTATGTAATTTTAACGATTTAACGAAAAAACACTTTACAACTTTATTATAATAAAGTATAATAAAACCTGTATGTGTAATAATTGAAAGGATAGAGCATATTATGTTTTTATTTGTTTAGAACATATATATTCTGCGGAGGTGATTTTAATGGGCGATTTTTTACCGATATTTTTGACTGTAAGTAAGGAATTACTTGTCGGCTTCGGATCTACACTAAAGTTATTCGGACTTACTCTTTTGTTTTCCTTACCCTTAGGCCTTATTATAAGTTTTGGTTCAATGAGTAAATTCAAACCCTTGAAGTGGTTGGTTAAGACATTTGTCTGGATTATCAGAGGTACGCCTTTGATGCTTCAGCTCATCATTATATACTATGGACCCGGGCTTATGTTCAAGCTACCTTTGATGGAAAGATTCAACGCTGCATTGCTGGCTTTTGTTATCAATTATTCCTGTTATTTTTCCGAAATTTACAGAGGTGGTATTGAGTCAATCAGCAAAGGACAATATGAGGCAGGACAGGTTCTTGGTATGACAAAGTCACAGATATTCTTTAAGGTGGTTCTTTTGCAGGTTATCAAGCGTATTGTTCCTCCCATGAGTAATGAAATAATTACTCTTGTAAAAGATACATCCCTTGCAAGAATAATTGCTGTATATGAAGTTATATGGAGTGCAGAAAGATATATTAAGCTGGAAGGATTTATTTGGCCATTATTCTATACCGGTGTTTACTATCTTATATTTTGCGGTGCACTTACACTTTTATTTGGTTACATAGAAAAGAAAATGAGTTATTTTAGGAGTTAAGCGTATGTCTATATTGGAAGTTAATAATCTCAAAAAAAACTTTGGTAAAACCGAAGTTCTTAAAGGTATAGACTTTACCTTGGAAAAAGGGGAGGTACTGTCTATAATAGGTTCCTCCGGCAGCGGAAAAACAACACTCTTACGTTGCCTTAATTTCTTGGAGTTTGCTGATGAAGGAACAATAAAAGTCAATGATAAGGTAATTTATGAAGGTGGAGTAACTCATAAATTGAGCGATAAAGAAATACGTTCAATGCGTTTGCATTTTGGACTTGTTTTTCAGTCTTTTAACCTATTTCCTCAGTATAATGTTATGGAAAACATAACACTTGCTCCAAAGCTATTAAAAATGGACAACGGTCAGAATAATATTGAACAAAACGCATTGGCACTTATTGAAAGGGTAGGTCTTTCCGATAAAGTTAAGAACTATCCGTGTGAATTGTCCGGCGGTCAGCAACAGCGTGTGGCAATAGCCAGAGCTTTGGCTCTTAAACCTGAGATTCTTTGCTTTGATGAGCCTACAAGTGCGTTGGACCCCGAACTTACCGGAGAAGTTCTTAAGGTCATCAAAGGTCTTAAGGGTACTGACACAACAATGATAGTTGTAACTCATGAGATGGAGTTTGCTAAGAATGTTTCCGACAAGATTATATTTATGGCAGACGGAGTAATTTGTGAAATGGGAACACCGCAGCAGGTGTTCGATAATCCGAAATCGGAGAGAACAAAAATGTTCTTAAATAAATCTTTTGAGAATATATAAGTTAAAAAGGAGTTTCCAGAATATGAAGGTTATACTTGTTAACGGCAGTCCGCACAAGGAAGGCTGTACATACACAGCCCTGTGTGAAGTTGCAAAGACTCTTAAAGAAGAAGGCATTGAAACAGAGATTTTTAATCTTGCCGGATGTGACATTTTACCTTGCAGAGCTTGCGGTGCTTGTGCAAAGCTTGGCAAATGCGTAATTGACGACAAGGTAAACGAATTTAATAATAAGGCTAAAGAAGCAGATGGATTTATCTTTGGTTCACCTGTTCACTATGCTGCTGCATCTTCGCTTCTTACATCATTTATGAGCAGAGTTTTTTATTCCGGCAAAGGTATATATGCCTTTAAGCCTGCAGCTGCTGTTGTATCTGCAAGAAGAGCAGGCACTACTGCCGCATTAGAGCAAATAAATAAGTATTTCACCATTTCCCAGATGCCTGTAATCTCTTCGCGCTACTGGAATATGGTTCACGGCTCAAAGCCCGAAGATGTATTAAAAGACGAGGAAGGTATGCAGATAATGCGTGTTCTCGGAAGAAATATGGCTTGGTTTTTAAAAGCAAAGGATTGTGCCAAAAAGAACGGTATTGGTGTTCCTAAACAGGAAGAAAACATAAGAACTAACTTTATCAGATAAAATTTAACATAATTTTGTATGTTTGTAACGAGGTGACAAATATATGGAAATATTAAAGATGAACCCGATTTTTAAAGACAATATATGGGGTGGTACGCGACTTCGCGATGAATACAATAAAAAAACCCCCTATGAAATCACAGGAGAAAGCTGGGAGGTTGCCTCTCACAAAAACGGAGAAAGCACAGTACTTGGCGGTACATATAACGGTAAAACCATTGCAGAGCTTACAGAAATGTTTGGGGCTTCATTCCTCGGCGACAAAGTGTATACAGAAGACTACACGAAGTTCCCGCTTTTGGTAAAGTTTATTGATGCAAGACAAAGCCTTTCTGTTCAAGTTCATCCCGATGACAAGTACGCATATGCCAATGAAAACGGGGAACTCGGCAAAACGGAAATGTGGTATGTAATGGATGCTTCGGATGGTGCCGGAATTCTTTACGGGTTTAAAGAAGAAATAACAAAAGAACAATTTAAAAATGCTATAGAAACCAATACCCTTACAGATTATACGTATTTTGCGTCTTGCAAAAAAGGGGACAGCTTCTTTATACCTGCAGGCACACTTCATGCCATTGGCGAAGGACTTCTTATTGCGGAAATACAGCAGAATTCCGATACTACTTACAGGATATACGACTACGGAAGAAAAGATGCCAAAGGCAACACAAGAGAACTGCACATAGACAAAGCTGTTGATGTTACTGCTCTTGCGCCTGCACCTTTAGCTAAAAGCACAGATTACATTGCAGATTGTGAATACTTCAGGGTGCAGAAAATTGACTTAACCGGCGAGAAATCTTGGCTTGTTAGTAAAGACAGATTTGAAATTCTTGTGGTGTGCGAAGGTAATGTAATCATTAACGGTGAAAGCTATACAAGAGGCGAAACGGCTCTTGTTCCGGCATATACGGGTACTGTTACTCTTTCCGGTAATGCAACCTTATTAAGAAGTTTTGTAAATGTGTAGACATTAAAATATCAAGTAAAAAAGCAGGTAATCCTGTTAGATTTGCGAGTAACGGGCGTTATTCTTTTCTGAATTCGGAAGGGGTAACGCCTTTTTGTTTTTTGAACATCTTTATAAAATAGCTAAGGTCATTGAATCCGCATCCAAAGGCAATATCGGTAATGCTTATATCGGTGTTTAAAAGTTTTCTGGATGCTCTTTCTATGCGATAAGAGTTAAGGTATTCTACAGGACTTTTTCTGGTCATATTCTTGAAAAAAGTGCAGAAATATTTTGAACTCATACCTGCGCATTTGCTCATATCGTCAAGGGTAATTTGTTTGTCAAAGTTTCCACGTATGTAGGATAGCACCTTTTTGATTTTTGGTATGTTTTTGTTGTTGGGTATTGCATTGTAAGAAACATGTTTGTACATGTGATTGTCTATTATAATTCCGAAAAGCTCGTATAAAGCGCCGATTACTTTAAATTTGTAGCCCGATGAGGGGCTTTGCATTGTATTAAAGAGTTTGTTTACTGCAGCATTAAAGGTGGAATTTTCATATTTAATATATTCTGTTATATGATTTTCCTGATTCAGTATGCTGTCTGTAAAATATCTGCATCCGCTGTCCTGAACGGATAAAAGCTCCATATGAAGTACTATGCATTCGTACACGCAATCAGTTAGTGCAT
>CAYXPV010000043.1:0-9852 GCA_964467285.1 uncultured Oscillospiraceae bacterium | reverse complement strand
CAGGTAATAAGTAATATGGAATAGTGAAGATGTAAGGTGCAAATCCGCTGAAACGGATTTGTATAAATTGACATTTAACGAGCTGTTTGTCAAGTGAGATAAAGCCTCCTTGTGTAAGGAGGGGGACAGATTATAATGTGAAGTGCAACACTTTTAGAAATAAATAGACAATATACAAACCAAAATTTATCGTCAGGCTACATTGCCAACCGCAAACCACATATCCCAAAATTATTATTGCATTTCCTTCCTCTTTGTGTTATAATACATTTGCGACCAAATCTAAATTTAAAAGCAAAACTCAAGCATGTATTTTTTTACCTTTCGGTAAAAATACAGACTTTGTTTCTGCATGCTTTTGGTTTTGCCAAATATGTTAGATTTGTGTCGCAACAAATATACGAAGTTCTGTATTTTTCGTGCATGACTTCGGTCATGCACTTTTTTATTTATGTGAAACTGCACTCTGCATAATGTACCACGCATAAAGCAAACTGCACCCCGTCAAGAGGTGCAGTTTGCTTTATTACTTTAACTTTTCTTCAACGTATTTTTTGAACTTAGGTCCCCACCAAAGCTCATAGCCTTCTCTTTTAGGGTGAACGCCGTCGGGATTCATATACTTTTCGTAATCCTCCGAAGAAACTGAGTTCATTTCTTCATCGTTCCACAAATCAATTACATCTATGCCCCACTTGTCTTTAAGTTCATAGAGCCTGTCCACCATAGCCTGATATGCAGGCTTGTCGAATTTTGTACCTGTGTAAAAAGCTACCGGGCAATCCCATTTTTTCTTTGCGGTGGCTACTATGTACTCCATAGCACCCGTAATTGTTTTGGTGTCAAAAGTTTCTTTGTCAAAGGATGGGGCAATCTCGCCCAAAGGAAGGCCTTTACTTGCATCATTGGTGGAAAGCTGTGTTATTAAAAGATCGCACTCGTCCTGAGTTGCCATTTCCTTTTTCATACGGGACACGTAGGACATCTCTTCAATATCTGCCAGAGTTGTGCCGGAAATTGCCCACTTAATACAGGTGTAGTCGGTATTTTCTCTAACATACTCTACCATGGAATATCCGTCACCGCCACAGGTTACGGAAGAACCAAGAAATACAATTGTCTTATCTGACATATCAAAAATACTCCTTCATCATTTCCATTTCGGCTATTGCATCGCCAAGTGCTTCCGTAAGCTGACGAACAGAGCAACCCTCCGGCGCTGTGGCTATTGTTGCCGCGGCGTTGTAGAGTGTGGGATGGAGCATTTCGTCTTTTGTAGTCATCGCTTCCTCCTGTATCTCACCAACAAGCTCCCTCACCTTGGGGAAAATATCGTCTGCCTTTTGCATGGGTGCAAGGGCATTTTTTATTTCCGTTGCTTTTTCAATATATTTATCGAGTATTTCCTTCATTTTGTTATCTCCTTACTTTTTTAATTCCATATATGGCAGTACTTCAAAACCGAATTTCTTATACACATGCACTGCTCTTTCGTTTTCCTCCTCGGCTTCAAGACGAAGGATTGCATCGGGGTACTTCTCTTCTACAAATTCCAGAAACTTTGTGCCTATACCTTTGCAACAATGCTCGGGTTTAAGGTAGATATCTTCTATCCATATACAGGGCTTGCCGAATTCCGCGGAAAAGCTCTTCGCAAGCATTCCGTAACCCATAAGGATGTCACCTTCCGTAAACACATATCCTTCAAGATAGGGGTTATCATTTATGCAATTTTCCACGTCGTCTTTGAATATTTCTTCCGAACCGTTGGTATGCACCGCAGGTGATGTGTAGAAAGTACGCATCATTTCTATTACACTCTCGACGTGCTTTACTGTCATATTTTCTATTAACATTTCCGCTGTCCTTCCTTTATTTCATCAACTTAACAAAATCATCATAAACCGCCGTATTTGTTGCAACAATGTGCTGATTGAGCTTGTCTATGTGTATTTTGCCATTTAAGTCGGAAACATTTCCTCCGGCTTCTTTAACTATAACAACACCTGCCGCAAAATCCCAGGGCTTTAAGTATCTGCCAAGAAAAACATCGCACTTACCGCAGGCAATGTATGCAAGGGATATTGCCGAAGAGCCAAATGTTCTGAGGTCCTTGCAACTTAGGAAAATCTTTTCGGCGTGGCTTAGTGCCGCCTCGCTGTCCCCTTTGAAATAGGGATTGAGTTCCAGAACACCAAGGCAATCCTCAAGCTTGTTTGCGGTATTGCAATATATTCTCTCACCGTTGAGGTATGCACCCTTGCCCTTTTCTGCCCAATAAATTTCGTTTTGGTCGGGATTGTAAATCACACCGGCTTTAACCTCGCCGTCTTCATAATAGCCAAGAGATACCGCACTTAATTTAAGCTGATGCATAAAGTTGGTGGTTCCGTCTACGGGGTCGAGAATCCAGTAGCTTTTGCCCTCGGTATACTCGTAGTCTTCTTCCTCGGATATAAAACCTACCTCAGGGAATTCCTCATAGAGCCTTCTGTGGAGATATTCGGAAATACCCTTATCCACACCCGTTACATAGTCGGCTGCGCCCTTTTTGGTAACATCATTTTTGAGATTGTCATTAAAAAATATGTTGTCTGTTTCTTTTACTATAGCTATAAGCTTTTGAATATCCATAATTTACTCCCTGACATTATAAAATCTATACATTGATTCTAACACAAATAAAGGGAAATAACAAGCCTGTCACGATTGATTATAACATCAAAATCCAAATTGACATTTTATGGCGGTATGATATAATAAAACTACAAATGAGGTGGTAAAATGATGGATTTTGAAAAATACATTTCTATATATAATGACAAAGAAGGCAGACATCTAAAGCCAAACAAAGGCTCCTTTGAAATCTGCTTTGACCTTGACAAAAAACAAGACAAAAGCTACCGTCTGCATACCGTTGGCGAAACCGGACTTTTTTATCAGTGGCGTAATGAGTTGAACTATCCCCAGCAGTACCGGGAAATTACGGATGCTTTGGATAGTGTGCATGCCCGAAAATCGCAGTTTTGTATAGACTTTTCTTCCAAAGAACCCCAAAAATATGCCAAAAGGATTTACAAAAAAGAAATATGCAACCCCATAGTTTTGGCATATATACCCCTTCAGAATCCCGAAACTACATGGAAAGCGGGTGTTTTCTTAAGCGGTGAAAACATCAAAGTTGAGGAGTCGGGGTATCTTCGGATGCGCATAGACATAAGCTATGCAAACGAAACCAAAAGTCCCTTTGATACTGTTTTAAGTCCCGACGAAACACACATAATTGATTTCCCCACGGGAAGTTTTGATTTTACTTCCGTAGAAAAGACCTTTGAAATCAAAGACCGTACTGTATCTTCTTTCGGCATATGGATAGAAGGTATGAATTACAGCGGTAATTTATATATTGAAAGCCCGTTCTTAATCAATTCGGGTTACAATCTGATTAACGATTTTTCTGCTCCCGTATCCGACAGGGAAAACTTCAACTGGACAGGGCAGAATTTAAGCAAAAAAGAGTGGCCTGAATTTCGCGTTAAACTAAACCAAAGCATCATATTTGAAGGCGAAATATTTGAGCGTTGCCACCGCCATTCGGAGTGGGAAATTGACCTGCCGAAAAAACATCTTAAAGAGAAAAATGTTTTAAGCTACGAGCTTATTTCCGACTACCACGACCCACTCCCATATAACATATATTCTGTGGGTGTTATAGAGCAAAAGGGTGCGCTTCTTTCGGTTATTGCAACCTCATACGCCGGGGTAAAAGGTAAAAATGCGTTCTGCCTTGTAAAAACGGCGGAGGATAATCTTACGGTTGAAATCAACTGCAAAGACCAAAGCATCTCCTCCGAAAGCAGCATTACCTTTGAAAAGAAAGGGCTTCACGGAATAAAAATTCTGTGCAGGGAATGCTCCAGGGATGCACGCTTTACCTTGAAATGCCAAAACACAGTAAAAGAATGTACCATTCCCTATGTTATTGAAAAAGAGGATGATAATGTCCTTCTGGGCACAGGAGATATGGTGTATGTAACCCACAACCTTACCGACTCGAAAGAATACATATGCTGGTACCTTTCCAATATGGTGGGAAATTTCATTACTTTAAGACCTACATATCGTTGGAGCGGAATCCGCACCATAGACGACGAAACCATTTCAATGCTGAAAAGAGTTTTGTCGGAGCTTGAAATAAAATACGTTTTGCTTATGGACGGAAGAGAGCTTACCGGGCTTTGTTGCAACCCTACCGACGATATGCTGGATAGCCAATACTATTTAGGCAGGCAAAACCACGAAAGAGACGGTAAAGCCTATTATTGGGGTGTTCACGACAGAAACATTTCCCATAGTCAGCTTCAGTTTTATGATATGATGACCTATGAGAGAATGGAAAAAGAAGCCTTCAGCCAATTTCCGCCCGAGGAATATTCCTACAGACCGGAGGGCTTGTACTCTGCAGTAGATCCGGATTGCCCAAGCGATGTTACAGAGCTTGAAAAGCGAACAGTTGAACGTCTTAAGGACTGGCGAACCGGACCCCGACACACAGGCCCGTCATATATGCAAAAGTATCTTGCAAAAGCCGGATATACTTTTGTAGGTGCAGAAACCATGTATTCAAACCACGAAATACTCCTTGGTATAATGCGTGGAGTGGAAAAGTGCTTTGATATGAACGGCTTTGGTGTTCACCTCGCCCTTCAATGGTCAACTTCTCCCCACGACAATGAAGCAAAATACAGAAGGTTTTACATAGCCCTGTGGCTTTCCTATATGCTTGGAGCAACCGACATAAATACAGAAGAAGGACTTTGGCGTCTTGAGGAATTTTTCAGCACCTTTAACCGCTTCTCTGCTCCTTGTAAAAAATACACCCAAATCCATCGGGACTTAACAAAATATATTCAAACTCATTCGAGAAAAGGCAAATTCTACACTCCCCTTGCCCTTATTCACGGAAGATGCGACGGCACCCTCGGATTCGGCGAAGGAAATATGTGGGGAATAAGCGATTTGGGATATTCCGATGCCGAGGAAAGCTGGAAAACAGCCAATGTATTTTATCCTAATGCAAAAATAAATGATTGCTTTTATCTGCATCCCTGCCCCGATGATAAGCCGGTGGGTTTTTATTCGGGAACACCTATGGGGAATGTAGATATTATCCCTATGGAGGCTGTAAATAAAGCATCAGGCGAATACAAAGCTCTTGCATTTACGGGATACAACCTTGCAGAGGAAAATGATTTAAAAGAATTATACGATTTTGTAAATGACGGAGGAACTCTGCTTTTAACACGTGCTCACTTAACAAAAACAACGGATATTTATGACATAAAAAACGGGGATTTAACCTTTGATAATTCCATATTAAGCTTTACTCAGGATGCACCCGAATTTACCAAGGACAAGGTTAACGGTGTGGAAATTGACATATGTACAAACCTTATGTCAGCCGATGAAATTCTGGAAAAAACCGATTCCGGATTGCCCCTTGCGGTAAAGTACAATGCAGGAAAAGGCTCTGTGATTTTATTTAACACAAGTGCATATCCCGGAAATATTGCAATAAAAGCATTGTATGAAAAATACCTTGAAAAGCTTATGTCCGAAGTCACAAAAGAAGAAAAGGTATGGGCTACTGCCGATGAATTGGTAGAGTTCAGTGCATACGATGATAATGGAATTAAAACTCTGTACTTCCTTGCAGTTGACTGGTACAATAACCCCGAAGCCATCAGGTACGCAACACTTAAAGCAGGCGATTATTCATATAAAGTCGAAATCCCCTTCGGCACAATGATAAAATGTGTTTCCAACGGTGATATATCCATGTGGACATTGGACAACAGCGGAGAAATTTTGGAATTAAGCGAAGATGAAATCATCGTTCAAGGCACAGAATTTTCAGAATTTGTAATTGCCAAAGACGGAACAGCAAAAAAGATTTCGGTTGATTTTTCAAAGGATGTTATAAGAAAAATTCCAATTTAAATTAAAAAAGATGACAACACCTTCAAAACGGTGATTGTCATCTTTTTTAATTTTCATTGGTTTTCCACTCAACTGTAATATGGGCTGTTTGTACCACAAAAGCAACAAAATAGTACCTCAACTCATATTTATATGTAGTTTAAAAACTCAAAGCAATAAAACAAGGGACTTCGCTCCAAGCCCCTTATTTTGTTGTTTAGGAGTGTGTAAAGAGAGATGGTGTAATATACTGAACTTACATCTGCGTAATTTCATATTTTGTCATCGTACTGTCGAGAAAATATTCACATTCTTCAAAATTGGGATATCTATGCTCGCATTCACGAAAATATTTGTTATGTGTCATATTATCTCTGTGTAGCAGTTCGTGATAAATTACAAATTTTACAACCTCTTCGGGAACATCTGCAGAGTTAAGTATACTGTTGATTTTTATGGTATGCACACCGGCAGATTCTATGTGCATTCCATAGTACGTTTTATATGGTTTATCTGTCCATTCGATACTTTCTATTCCGTCAAATTGTCCACCAAACATTTCATTCTTTACCGCTTTAACCAATTCGTCAAGTTCATAAGCGGGAGTTCTGTCAAAAGGAATCAGTTCTTCAGGTAATTCTTCTACCTTTAACCCCAGGCAAGGCTTTTTGTCTTTATAAACATAGGCATTGCACAGCTCCATTATATACTCTTCTTTAGTGGAATAAAGATTACTAACAACAGGGTTATTGTCATATATTTCACTTCCCAACTTAAACAAGTTCTCTCCCTCGGATATTCTCTCCCTTATTACATAGTAGGGATCAATCTTCTTTCTGTCAGCAAGAAGATTGATATATGGAGGTTCCTCGAGATTTTTGATGTTATCTATCAACAAATGTAAATCATGATATGATGGCAGAAAAGAGAATCCTCCAAAATATTTTTGTATGAGTTTTTCTGGCGTTATATCTGGATCTTTCTTCCATGCCTGTCTGTCTTTTGTCATTGCCGTAAATGCACTTATTTGATTTTCAAACACCAACATCCTATGCGTTTCGCCATCTTCGCCAATGAGCGAATACCACCCTACCGGAAGAGAAAGTGTGCTGTTTGCCTGATTGAACTTAAATTTCATGTTTTTATATATATCCAAGCAAAAAGACCAGTCATAGCGTATAAGTTCGGCTTTTTTTCTTTCGTGCAAGGGAATATCTTCCTCTTCGCCTTTTTCTTCAAGAATGAGCCATTCGGGATTCAGCCACTTGTTGAACACATCCCAGTTATCACAAAAATCCACTATTTTTACTTGTTCAGTTCCTCCGGCATTTTTTCCGCGCATACCTCTGCCAATCATTTGCATCAGCAATCCCTCGCTGGCGGTGGGACGGGTAAGAAAAACAGTTTGTATATCCGGCACATCTGTCCCCTCGGTAATAATATTCACATTTACAAGAACATCTATTTTGTTATTTTTAAATTGATTTATAACCCGGGTATTGTCTTCTTTTCCGGAATATACCAAACCGGCTTTTACACCCAAATTTACAAGTTCTTCGTGCAAGAAACGGCAATGCATAACATTAAGCGCAAATATAAGAGTTTTGCCGTATTTTTCTTTGTTTTGATTATACTGACTTAATATGATGCTATTTCTTGAATTGGATGCAGCAATTTTATTTACAAGTGTTTCAGGGAGTTCTCCATATTTTTTTATCAGGTTGGCTTCATCAATAGTTATTTCCGGCTCGAAATTTTCTCCGGTTCGGATGTGTTCAAATACTGGTTCTGCCAAAATTCCTTTTGATATTAATTCCGACATTTCCACATTGCAAATAATTGAATTATCAAAAATTTCCAACAAACGTTGACTATCCTTTTCGTTTGCTCGCACAGGGGTAGCTGTTAAACCGAGAAGTTTGGTGTCTCTTCTGGATTTTTGGATAAATTTAATAGTATCTTTGTATGTGGGAGCCAATGTATGATGAGCTTCATCAACAACAACCATAACCTTGCTTTTAAGAATTCTTCTCAGATGCTCCTTGCTGCGACATATGGAACTTATACTGGCAACAACTATCTCAGATTTTCCAACCTGACGTATATTCATGTGTTCACCTGAAATACAACTTATTGTATAGTTTCTTATAGAAGGGTTATTAATTTTTGAAAGCCCCGCAAATTTATAAAACGAATCTGCAGCCTGATCTATAAGCATATGTCTGTGGGCAATCCATAAAATCTGATATCCCCGGCTCACCATTTCACTTATAAGGAAAGAAGTTGCTGTACGTGTTTTACCACTTCCTGTGGGCATAACCATAATTCCCGCGTTTTTATTTTCATCTAAATAGTGTCTTTTGAGAGAGCTGTACACCTTATTTTGAAAATCATACATTTGCACTTCTTCCGTTGGTGTTTCTGCCATATTTATAGCAATGGCAGAACGGAATTTACTGTACTCATTCAACTCGGTTTCAAAACCGCTTATATCATACAATGCACTGATGTATGCATTTATAAGACTTGCAGAGGTTGGTTTTTTCGAAAGTTTAATCTGTTTTTCGCTGTGGCTCATTCCATGTATATTGAGTGCCTTACAAATTTTTGAAACAATAGCCTTTTGATGTTTCAATACACTTTGTTCTATAATTTTTCTGTATGAAATAATAAAACTCTTATCAGGTGCCGGATGAACTCTCATAAGCTTGCTTACAAGATATTCTTTATCATCATAATTATCCCGGGCAGCTTCTTTTACTTTGTCAGGAAGATAAGATTCTTTTATTATCTCAAGTATAAATGCATTGTCAAATTTCATCCAATTAAATGCCATTATCATAATCTCCCTTCATCGATCCAGTTTTCTTCATTGTAATTTTCTACGCTATTAATCATTCGTTCCACATACTCAATTTCTTTTTTATTTTTTGTTTCGCTGCCACCATACCATATATTGGAGCGGCCAAACCCAAAATCGTAGTTATTTTTACCACTAGTAGGTACATACCACCGGCTATCTGAAAATCTTTTTTGGTAAGGCACTAAAACACAGTCTTCTTTGTCTGCCAAAAAACTAAAGTATTGATCGCAACCATCGTCATACTGACAATACCTGAAAACTGTTGCGTTTTTGTAAAAGCCTACCACTCTTATACTGTTGCTGTTGCAAGCTTTGGAACACCACACAACAGTAACTCCGCTTAAAAACTCTTCCTTTCCTGCCCCATGGCATCCCACAATATTTTCCAGCTTGAGTTGTGTGTTTATGCCGTTTTTTCCAAGAGGCATCACAAAGCCAAGACATTTTTCGCTTCCATCCTCCATTTGAACTGCATCAAAATTGAAGCACTCGTGTGCCATTCCTGTTTCGCCAACATATGAACCTCCGTTTTCCGGTCTGTCTCTGTCGGTTACTCCTTTGTAATAACTCATATTACTAATTCTTGCAAAAATGATTGGTTTCATTTTTTGCACCTCCTTCATTTGATGGCTTCATTCTATCACATAAAGGGGGCTTCGCGATATGCCATTAATTGGCATTGCGTGTTATGACTCAAAACCTATTTTCAAATCAAGGTGCTTTTCAAAGTCGCTTACAAGCTGTTCAATGCTGTCCTTATCTCGCAAGGCATTCAAGCAAATATAGTCTTCTTTGTTTTTTCTGCTTAATGGTCCTCCGCACAACTCAAAATATTTATTGGCTTCTTCTTCGGTCATTTTAAATCCCACAACAAACTTATACAAAAACGTTCTGGTGGCTTTTCTGTTTCCGCAAATAACCTTAGTAAATTGTGATTTACTTATCTGACACATATCTTCTATATCAAAATATGCTTGAGTAGCCGTTACTCCGGTTTCCTTTTCATATTG
>CAYXPV010000042.1:0-9991 GCA_964467285.1 uncultured Oscillospiraceae bacterium | reverse complement strand
CGGCACGGGAGCAATTGTTTGGGAGCAATGGCTTAAGGTTGTTTACGGAATAGTTATTTCCGTTGTATTAGGTTTTGGATTTGCATGGATTATATGCAAACTGGTAACTAAACTTTTTTACAAAGCAAACCGACCAAAAACAGAACCGTTTTTTAAAGGTGCACAGATAGTAGGTGCGGCGTCTATGGCGTTTATGCACGGTGCGCAAGACGGTCAGAAATTTATGGGAATTATTCTTCTGTGCGTGTTTACCCTTCAGGGTACCGGAGCAGAAGCTACTACATTTGCGATTCCCACCTGGCTTATGATTCTTTGCTCTATTGTTATGGGTCTTGGTACATCAATGGGCGGAAAGAAGATAATTAAATCCGTAGGTATGGATATGGTTAAACTGGAAAAATACCAGGGCTTTTCTGCAGATATTGCATCTTCTTTATCACTCGTATTTTGTTCCGTATTCGGACTTCCCGTATCTACAACTCATGTTAAAACAACATCCATAATGGGTGTAGGTGCGGTAAAGAGAATATCCGCGATTAATTTCGGCGTTGTTAAGGAAATGGTTTTAACCTGGATACTTACCTTCCCCGGATGCGGAATTTTGGCGTTTTTGGTAACAAAACTGTTTTTGTATATATTTATCTAATAGAAAGGAAATATTAAAATGGCTAAAGGTGATAAATTTTATTTTGAAAACTTTTCACAATGTACAGCACTTTCAAAGAAAGCAGCAGATTATCTTGTAAATTGTCTTGAGAATTACAATCCCGATGAAATTGAACGTATGCTGAGTGAGATTCATGAAATTGAACATAGTGCAGATGCTAAAAGACATGAAATGAGCGATGCTCTTGCCAAGGCATTTGTAACTCCCGTAGACCGTGAGGATTTGGATTTACTCAGCCATAGTCTTGACCATGTTACTGACAGAATTGAAGATATTGTACAGAAACTTTATATCAACAATATCACAGTAATTAATCCTGCAGCTATCGATTTTTCAAAGAAGATTGTAAGTGCATGTGAAATTCTCTGTGAACTTATGGGTGAATTTGAAAACTTTAAAAAGTCAAAGAAAATTCAGCCTCTTATCATTAAGCTTAATGATATTGAAGAAGAATGCGATAAGCTTTACCTTGCTTCTGTACGTGAGCTTATGAAGAACAGTCAGGATGTACTTGTTACTATATCTTGGCGTGAAATCTTCGAATGCCTGGAATCTTGCGTTGATTGTTGCGAAAACGTAAGTGAATGCATCGGTTCTGTTATTATGAAGAACACTTGATTTGGTATTTTATATATTGACGGCAATATATGTTTTTCAATGAAAAGGGCGCCATTTGAGCGCCCTTTTTAAGTATAAAGTTTCGGCAGACTGTTTGTTGTTATTGCAAATTCCGAAGCTGAGTGATATAATTGATGGCAAAGGCATTGTAATTTGCCGGGTAAAACAGTATTGGAATATGAGGTGCAGTTATGAAAGATTTACGTTGTAAAAATTGTGGAGGTTCAATGGTATTGAACGCATCCGGAATTGAAGCAATATGTCAGTTTTGCGGAGCCAGATTTTTGCTTAGTCATGAGGATACAGATTATTATGTTGATTTTTACGCCCGAATGAACGAGTTTTTTTCTTCGTCAAAAAGTGACCAAGAGCGTAAACAGGCTGCAGAGGTACTGTGGGAAAATGCAAAAACCAAAGAATTTTTATGTGCAGACCAAACTCCTGTTGAGGTTAAATATATGTACCATTATTCCGATAAAGATGCTGAGGTTTACGTTGCCAGACGTAATATTATTTTCCATTTTAAGGATAGGGGTGGCGAAAAGACGGAGCTTATCAGAAGAAATGTTTCTCTCTTGGACTATCCCTCAGCCGATACAAGGAATTTAGAAGATTTCTTCCCCAAAATCAGCGGTGGCTTCGTACTCAACGATGGTACACATATTTGTGTTATTTCCAAAAATGAGGACGAATACCCCCTTCGCTTGTTTGGAGCCCTTCACGGAAGGCATGTTGCATGGATTGTAAGCAGACTTGAAAATTTGTGTTGTGTATTGCAGTTCAGTTCTCTCGTTCATCCGCAAATTTCACCCGACACGGTGTATATCAATCCATATACTCATCAGGCTTCGCTTTATGGAAATTGGTGGAATTGCGGCAAACCGCAAACCCGAAGTTTCAGCGACCGACAGCTGCTCAGCCTTCATCAGAATCTTTGGGGACTGAGAAATACCGCTGCATCGGCTCTTGGTTTTGCAGATGCCAATCACATTACTAATTCGGATTATATTCCCAAGGCATTTACAGATTTTCTGCGTTCAACGCCTCGAGTGACAGCCTATGATGATTTTGCTTATTGGGATGAAATGATGATAAAAGCCTATGGCGAGCGCAAGTTTGTTACAATGGATACCAATGATGAGGATATTTACGGAAAGAAGGTATAATGTAATTGGGAAGAGGAAGTTATACTGCCGAGGATTGGATAAGTTTACGAACCAATCGTAATCTGTGCGAAAGTCAGAATGTAAATACTATATTTAATCGCAATTCTTCGGATAACAAATATGACAGCAGAAATATTTCCGTGCGGCAATCCTTTGATGCAGATGAGTTTTCTGAGTCAACGCCTGTTATCATCGGATTTGATGTTACGGCATCTATGGGGTATCTTGCAAAGGAATTGGCAACTAATTCTCTACATAACACAGTCAGCTGTCTGTTGGCAGACAAAGTTGTTTCTTCGCCTCAAATTCTCTGTGCTGCAATTGGTGATTGCAAAAGCGACAAGTATCCTTTGCAGGTCACTCAGTTTGAATCTGATATTCGCATTATCGAGCAGTTATTGGATTTATATATAGAAGGCGGTGGCGGTGGCAACAACGGTGAGTCTTACAACCTGCTTTGGTATTTTGCCGCCCATCATACCGATATAGATTGTTATAGTAAACGCGGAAAAAAAGCCTATTTGTTTACAGTTGGAGATGATTACTGCCACGGTGGGCTGAATGTTTCGGAAATAAAAAAGAATTTCAGTTTTCATTCGGAGTATGATATTTCAAATGAGGAACTTATTATGCAGGTGAAAAAGAAATATCATGTTTTTCATATTCACATTGATAAAGG
The DNA here is from genome assembly GCA_964467285.1 of uncultured Oscillospiraceae bacterium. GTDB lineage: Bacteria > Bacillota > Clostridia > UMGS1810 > UMGS1810 > RGIG8748. The sequence continues at coordinate 6,861 of CAYXPV010000042.1, read as the reverse complement.
GATTGCGGATGATAGGGAAATTTTTAATCAGTGGGAACGTTTACTTCCCGGTTGTTGTACACAAATCAATGTCAAAGATATTGATTGCTTGTCGGAGTTGATTACTGCAATCATTTCTATTACGGAAGGGAATAGCCTTAATGATTCCCTTCGCAAACTGGAACCTAAAAGGGTGGAGAGAATTGCACGTTCTGTTTCGTTTATTCATCCGCCTGCAAAAAATAATATTTTATCATTTTAATAACAGAAAGGAATTGATATTATGGGATATGGTAGTTACAAAGCCAGCGATTGGGAGAAACTTAAAAAAAGTAAAGGTATTAATACAGCCTCCGATGCCGGTCAGATATTCGGAAGTAACGATTTTCAGGAAAAATATGCTCCAAGATTCATCAACATGAGGGAATCCCGTGACAGCGAAGATTCGCCCATGTCCACTCCGATTATTTTGGCGTTTGATGTAACCGGTTCTATGGGATATCTGGCTGCCGAAATTGCAAAGAATTCGTTAAACAGAACTGTTTTGGAACTTTATGATAAACGTCCGGTAAGTGATCCGCATATTATGTGTGCGGCAATTACTTCTCCCGGTGCAGAAACCGGACTTCAGGTTTCACAATTTGAAGCTGATATTCGTGTAATTGAACAGTTGTTGGAATTGAAAGTCGGATTTGGCGGTAACAGTTATAGCTATGATTCGTTAGTTTGGTATTTTGCCGCCAAGCATACAAGTATTGATTGCTATGAAAAACGCGGTAAAAAAGGATTTCTCTTTACTATTGGTGATGAGATTTGCGGTGCCGATTCAGGTGAGTGCCTGACCTCAAAGGAAATCAGCCGTGTGTATGCTGATAAATGTGAGGATTTAGAGTTAGATAAGGTTTATAAAATGGCAGCCGAGAAATATGAGATATTTCATATTGTTGTCAAACGGGATACTTCTTTTGAATCCTGGAACAGATTCCTTCCCGGTCGCGTGGCTTACGTAAGCGATGTACAGTATTTGTCTGAAGTTATTACTTCAATTATGCAGATTACAAACGGTATGGAAGTTAAAGATGCGGTTGAACAATGGTCAAAAGAAGCTCGTGATGTGGTAGGTTATGCCGTTAAGAATATAAACCCCCAAGACGAAAAACCTAAAAAAAGCATTCTTGACAGGATTTTTGTAAGATGACTGTTCGTGTTATTATAGGTAAGAATTTTGGCGATGAAGGTAAGGGATTGGCTACCGATTACTTTTCTGCCGTATCACAAAAGCAAAATAGTTCTTGTCTTGTAATTCGGCACAACGGTGGGGGACAAGCCGGTCATACCGTTGACTTACCGGATAAGCGGTTTGTTTTTCATCAATTGTCGTCGGGTTCTTTTCGTAATGCCGATACCTATTGGTCTAAAACCTTTCTTCCGGACTTATTTAAATTGTCGGAGGAGATAAAGGATTTTTCAAAATTACACGGTAAGCACCCTGTGATTTACGGGCACCCGATGTGCCGATGTGTTTGTATTGATGATGTATTGGTTAATATGGCGTTGGAAACTACCCGGGGGAGCAAGCGTCACGGCAGTTGCGGTATGGGTATAAACGAAGCTGTAATCCGTTCCCAAAGCACCGATGCCTGTCTTTATCTCGGCAAAGTTTGTGCTATGTCTGCTTATGAAATTTTCACCGAACTTATGCGTATTCGCAATAGTTATTTGCCTGTAAGGCTTCAAGAACTTAATTTAAAATTGGAACAAATGGGTGAATACGGTGAACTGTTAACGGACAGTAATGTTTTGATGAATCTGGCGGAACAAATGTACTGTGCTGCACAAAATATAGTGCTGAAAGAGGAAGATGTTGCAGAAGGTTATGACGATGTAATATTTGAAGGTGCCCAGGGCTTGCTGTTGGATGAAAATTATCTTAAGTATGCACCGCATCTGACGACCTCAAAAACCGGTTCGGATAATCCTGTAGATTTTATCCGTAAATATCTGCCGGATGCAAAGACAGAATTTGTATACGTTACACGTTCCTATATAACAAGGCACGGAGCAGGTCCTTTGCCTTATGAGGACTATTGGGATTTGCAGGGAATTTGCGTTACGGATAATACCAATCTGACAAATTTATGGCAGGGTTCTCTGCGGTTTGCACCCCACGGGACTTGCGATGAGTTTTTTGAAGCATTACGTTGCGATTTAGACAGTAAACGAATTTGTGAAAATGTATCTTGCATGGTAACCCATCTTAATGAATCGGACGGAGATATGTGTACCTTGTCGGGACGGGTACCGGTTAAAGAATGGTTTTCAAATCCTTTGGTTCCGTCATATGTAAACAGATTGTATCTTTCGTATTCCCCATATTCGCAGGATATCTGTTCTATGGAATTATGTAATTGTTCCAAAGTTGAAAATTCATTACAATAAAGTGATTTTTTTCTTTACAAATCAAATAAACTGTGTTAGAATACTTAGTGTTGAAAGACACGGGGCATTAGCGCAGTTGGGAGCGCATCACACTGGCAGTGTGGGGGTCAGGGGTTCAAGTCCCCTATGCTCCACCAGAAAAAAGCATCGACTTTGTCGGTGCTTTTTTCAATGAAATACACTTTGTGTATGAAATATGCCTTACGGCATATGAAAAGGCGTATTTTATTGGCACAATTAAAGGGGACTTGAACCCTACTAAAAAGTGGAATTTGCAATAAAATATCAAAATATGTCATTTTGAGCTATTTACATAAATTGATATTTTTGATATAATTTTTATATATGTAATAAATTTTATCAAGAAGGGGAAGTCATATGAAAATTTTAGTGTGTGTTAAGCAGGTTCCCGGTTCCAGTAACGTGGAAGTGGACCCTGTAACAGGAGTTCTCAAAAGAGACGGAATTCAGAGTAAAATGAATCCCTATGATTTATATGGTATTGAACTTGCTCTCTCTCTTGCCGAGCAGTACGGCGGTACTGTTGAAACTATCACAATGGGACCACCTCAGGCAAAGAGTGTTATAATAGAGTCTGTTTGTATGGGTGCAAAGGGCGGTACGGTACTTTCCGACCGTAAGTTTGCAGGTGCGGATGTGCTTGCAACTGCGTACACCATATCGCAGGGTATTAAAAAGTGCGGAGAGTACGACCTTATCATCTGCGGTAAGCAAACCACCGATGGTGATACAGCCCAGGTAGGTGCGGAAGTATCCGAGTTCTTAGGAATGCCCAATGTGGCAAATGTACTGTCTGTGGAAGAAATCAAAGACGGCAAGGTGCTCCTTACAGCATCCCTTGATGACAAGGTTGTCAATATGTCTGTGAAGCTTCCCTGTCTTATTTCCGTAGACGGCGATATCAATTCCCCCCGACTTCCCTCCTACAAGGTAAAGCAGTCTATCACCGACGATGTTGTTAAGTTTATATCCTTTGCGGATTTTCAGGATCAGAACCCCGACAACTACGGTCTTTCCGGTTCGGCTACTCAGGTTGAGAGAATATTCCCACCCGAAAAGAATACGGAAAAGCATGTTATCTCCGGTGATGCCGAGGAACAGTCAGAAGGACTTTTCGGTCTTATATGTGACCGCAAACTTATATAGGAGGGCAGAATAATGGGAAAACTGGTAATTAATCACGATAAAATAACTCCCGAAAAGGCAGAATTACTTGTAAACCTCTGTCCCTTCGGTGCAATTTCTTACGAAAACGATAAGATAGACATTTCCTCCGCTTGCAAAATGTGCAAGATGTGTGTTAAAAAAGGCGAGGGAACAATAGACTATGTAGAAGAAGTAAAGGCTACCGTAGACAAATCCCTTTGGAAGGGCATATGTGTGTATGTAGACCACTTCGGCGACAAAATACACAGAGTTACATACGAGCTTTGCGGAAAGGCAAAGGAACTAAGTGAAGTTACAGGACACCCCGTGTATGCTCTTGTTATAGGAAGCGGCCTTGGCGAAGGCATTAACAAGCTTCTCCACTACGGTGTAGATAAGGTTTTTATGTACGATGACCCTGCTTTTGAAGATTTTAAAATAGAACCATATACTGCTGCTTTCTGCGATTTTATTAACAAGATTCAGCCCTCATCCATACTTGTAGGTGCTACAAATCTCGGCAGACAGCTTGCTCCCAGAGTTGCGGCAAGATGCAGAGCCGGACTTACAGCGGACTGCACAGTTCTCGAAATGAAGGAAAATACGGACCTTGTACAGATAAGACCTGCCTTTGGCGGTAATATTATGGCGCAGATTATTTCTCCCGATACAAGACCGCAGTTCTGTACAGCTCGTTACAAAGTATTTAACGAACCTAAGCCCACCGCGGAAGCAACAGGCGAAATAGTAAAAATGGATACTTCATCTGTTAACCTTGAATCGGCTATTGAGGTTATTTCATCACAGGATAAGCCAAAGGATATAGATATATCGGAATCCGATGTTATAGTTGCAGTGGGCAGAGGTGCCATGAGCGAAAGTATGAGAGCATATGCGGCAGAGCTTGCCGACCTTCTCGGCGGTGTGGTTGCTTGCTCACGTCCTCTTGTAGAGGGTAATATATTCGATGCAAAGCATCAGATTGGTCTTTCCGGCAGAACTGTTAAGCCCAAGTTTATAGTATGCCTCGGCATATCCGGTGCAGTTCAGTTTGCTGCAGGTATGAAGTCCTCGGATTGTATCGTTGCAATAAATACCGATAAATCTGCTCCCATATTTGATGTGGCACACTATGCCATAGTTGGTGATGTCAACGAAGTAGTGCCCCGTCTTATCCAAAAAATTAAGGAGGCGAAGGCAGATGTATAACAAAGTTACTAATGAAGATATCCAAAAGCTCATAGCTATAGCAGGTGATGGTAATGTAATATGCGGTGATGACATAAGTCCCGATTACGGTCACGATGAACTGGGCGGTATAGAAAAAATGCCGGAGGTTCTTGTGCGTGTGCACACTACAGAAGAAATTTCCGAAATTATGAAGCGTGCTTCCGAGAGAACCATACCCGTTACGGTACGCGGAAGCGGTACCGGACTTGTTGGTTCTGCGGTTCCCGTAGAAGGCGGTATTCTTCTTGAAACTACCCAGATGAACAAAATCCTGGAGCTTGACCCCGATACCCTTACAGTTACGGTACAGCCCGGTGTACTCCTTATGGAGCTTGCGGCTTTCTGTGAAGAAAATGACTTCCTTTATCCTCCCGACCCCGGTGAAAAGTCCGCAACCATAGGCGGAAATATCTCTACCAATGCCGGCGGTATGAGAGCCGTTAAGTACGGTGTTACAAGAGATTATGTAAGAGGTCTTACGGTGGTTATGCCAAACGGTGAAATTATGCACCTTGGCGGTAAAATTGCCAAAAACAGCTCCGGCTACAGCCTTAAGGACCTTGTAGTAGGCTCCGAAGGAACTCTTTGTATTATAACCGAGGCAATCCTTAAGCTCGTGCCCCTTCCCAAAATTTCCGTAAGCCTTCTTGTGCCTTTCCCGGATATGAAGAGTGCCATAGAGTCGGTACCCAAGATTTTTGGCTCCAAGGTTACACCTACGGCTATTGAATATATGTCCAGAGATACAATTCTCTTTTCCGAGAACTATCTCGGAAAGAAATTCCCCGACACCAAGAACGATGCTTATATACTTCTTACCTTTGACGGCAATACCGACGAACAGGTTGAAGCCGATATGAAGGCAGTTGCAGATCTCTGTCTGGAAATAGGCGCTCTTGATGCCTACATAGTAGATACCGAAGAACGTAAAAAGTCCGTATGGTCTGCCCGTGGTGCATTCCTTGAAGCAATTAAGGCATCCACACCCGAAATGGACGAGTGTGACGTTGTAGTTCCGGTTAATAAGGTTGATGATTTCATCAAATTCACCCATGCTCTTGCAGACGAAATGAAGGTTCGTATACCCAGCTTCGGTCATGCAGGCGACGGTAACCTTCACATATACATCTGCCGTGACGAACTTGACGACCAAGCATGGGAAGAAGTACTTACCAAGTGCTTTGACCGTATGTATGAAAAGGCAGAAGAATTTGGCGGACTTGTATCCGGCGAACACGGTATAGGATATGCCAAGAAGGAATACCTTAAGAAACAGTACGGCTCCGGACAGATTGAACTTATGAAGGGTATCAAGAATGTATTTGACCCCAAAAACATTTTAAATCCCGGAAAGATTTGTTTCTAAAGCAAAATTACGAGCCTCTCTGCAAACTGTAGTGAGGCTTGTGTTTTATGCCTTGTAAATGAAAGGAATTAAAACAATGACTGAGATTACATTTCCCTACGGAAAGGAAAAAATAAAATATAGCTTCGATGAAAACGAATTAAAAGCGGTTCTCACTTCTTCTATCGAAGAATACAAGCCAACTGCAGGAGAGGTGGAGCTTGTGGAGGAAGCAATAAAAAATCCCGTTGACTCTCCCTCGCTTTCGGAACTTGCCAAAGGAAAAAATAAGGTTACAATTATAGCTTCCGACCACACAAGACCTGTTCCCAGCAAGGTGATAATGCCTGCTATGCTTCGTGAAATTCGCAAGGGCAACCCCGATGCGGATATTACAATCCTCATTGCCACAGGTTGCCACAGAGGCACTACCGTAGAAGAACTTGTGGGTAAATTCGGAGAAGAAATAGTTAAAAATGAAAAGATATATATCCACGACTGTGACGAAAGAGATAAGCTTGTAAATATAGGCGTTCTCCCTTCCGGCGGTCAGTGCGAAATAAACACCATTGCCTACGAGGCAGATTTGCTTGTGGCAGAGGGCTTTATAGAGCCTCACTTCTTTGCAGGTTTCTCCGGCGGAAGAAAGAGTGTGCTTCCCGGTGTGGCAGGAAGAAAAACCGTTCATGCCAACCATCGCT
>CAYXPV010000041.1:0-10044 GCA_964467285.1 uncultured Oscillospiraceae bacterium | reverse complement strand
AAAATGAGTAAAAAATATAATGTAAAATGTATTATACAACAAGACGCTCATTATTACTTAGCAGAACATTGGAAAGCTCATAGTGTACTATTAGCCAAAAATTTTGGACAAAAAATTTCTACAAATAAGTTTAATTTTGACTCTCATGAATATTATTGTAAAAACGAGGCAGAACTATATGAAGCTTTTAATTATTTACCTTTAAGTTTTGTACAAGAGTGCTTTGCTAATACTAGTGAAATAGCTAATAAAGTAGAGATATACGAAATAGCAAACGATAAATATACAATGCCTTCTTTTGGGGAGAAAACAGAGGTGCTTACAGAGTTGAAAAGATTGGCTAAAGAAGGTTTTGTACAAAGATTTGGTTCTTTAAAATATAAAAAAGAATATATTGAAAGATTTAAGTATGAGTTTGAAGTTATAGAAAAAATGGATATGCAAGATTATGTATACATGTTATATGATGTATATCAATTTGCTAAAAAAAATAATATATATAGGTCTTATGGCAGGGGCAGTATGGGTGCGAGTTTAATATTATATTGCCTAGGCATTACTCAATTAGACCCAGTAAAATATCATTTGATGTTAGAAAGGTTTATATCGCCAGATAGGGTTAGCATGATGGACGCAGACTGCGATTGGGCACCAGATGATAAGCCTAAAATTGAGAGATATTTACGTGATAAATATGGGTGGGAAAGTGTATGTGGTATATCTACATATAATGAATTAACAGCTAAAAGTGCATTTAAAGCTGTAGCAAGCGTTTATGAAGTGCCGTTTAATATAGCTAATGAAATAAGTGGTTATATAGACTCTAATTTATCATTAACAGAAAATTATAATAATAGTAATGAGTTTAAAAACGCTATAGAAAAATATAATTTACAAGAAGTATATAATATATCTTTAGTAATAGAGGGTACATATGGAGCCAGAGGTCAACACCCTTGCGCAAATGTTATTTTCCCACAAAGTTTTAATGAACTTTGTCCTGTTGTAACAATGAAGGACCCAAATGATAGTAAAAGTAGGGTTTTTGTAACAAGTTATGATATGAAAGAAATAGACGGTGAACTTAAATTTTTAAAACAAGATTGTTTAGGTTTAAGAAATATCCAAATTATACGAGAAACAGATAAACTCATAAAAGAGAGACATGGTATAAAGATAGATTTTCATAATTTAGATATCGAAGACAAGTTAGTATATAAAAATTTAAGCCAAGGTAACAATTTAGGTGTGTTTCAATTTGAGTCAACTATGTTTAAAACTTTACTTAAAGAAATTAAACCTACTTGCTTAGACGACTTAGCAGTTATTACAGCCATTGGCAGACCTTCGGCTTTACAATCTGGTCTTACACAACAATATAAAGACATAAGAGCTGGTAGAGCATTACCAGATTATATAATACCAGAGTTAAAAGAACCTTTAAAAAATACATTTGGTTTAATGATTTTTCAAGAGTCTATGATGTTAACTTTAAAGTATTACGCTGGTTTTACAAATTCGCAAGCAGACCTTGCTAGAAAAATTTGTGGTAAAAAATTAAAAGATAAAATTCCAGAGTTGAAAGAGTTGTATCTTAACGGTGTAAAAACAATGGGTAGAAATTTAGAGGAAGCAGAAGAATTATTTGACAAAATACAAAGATTTGCTTCCTACGGTTTTAGTTTAATCCATGCTCTACTTTATAGTTTGTTATCTTACGCTACAGCTTGGTATAAAACCTATTATACTACAGAATATATGTGTGCTTTACTTAACTCTGTAACGGATGATATAGACAAGCTTAATATGTATATAAGTGAATGTTTTAGGTTAAATATACCTATTTTACCACCAGATGTAAATGAGTCCGATAAAGATTTTGCCATAAATAATAAGGGCAATATACGTTTTGGCTTAAATGCGATAAAGGGTTTAGGTAAAACTGCCGTTACACAAATCATAAACTCACGTAAATATGGTGGTTTTAAATCGGTGGTGGATTTTATAAAACGTGTGACAAAAGTAGATAAAAGTGCATTGCAAGCTCTTTTAAAGGTTGGTGCATTTAATACCGTAGATAAAGCACCTAAAAGGTGGGATGAATTAAGTGAGTTTATAAATGAGGCTAAAAATTCTTGTGAGTTTACTACAAGAAATGAATTAGAAAATTGTATATTTAAACTCATAGGTTCAAAAGAAGCTAGAAAATCTCCAGAGTATAAACATTTAGCTGAATTAAAGCGTGAACTTAAAACTAGTAAACTTGATAAAATGAAAAAAGAAGAATATACTAGAGAACAAGAAGATATAATAAAAAAATATATCAATAAGGTTGCAGATAGGTATTCTATTTATCAAGGTTATGGTACACAAGAAAAAATTAAAAATGAGCAAGATTTACTTGGTTTTAATGTATCAACTAATCCTTGTATAAGGTGGGAAAAATTTAAACCATACTTTGTATCAGCTACAGGTGGGAGAAATATACCTTATATAGAGTTGGATACGCTATTACAAAATGGTGATGAATATTCTGGTATATCAGAATTAAATACGGTCGGTTTATTAACTGATATAAAAGAAATTAAGACCAAAAAGGGCGATAGAATGGCTAAATTAAGCGTGGAATACCATGGTGTTAAAACTGTTATAACTGTATTTTCTAAACAATGGGAAAATAATATAGAGCTAAAAATACAAAAGGGCAATATGGTGTCCATATTTGGTTATTTAGTTGAGGCTAATAAACAATATAGTACAGAAGATTATGAAATAAGATTAGAACATATACAACAACTTAATGTACTTACTAAAAAAAGTGGTGAAAATAGGTGTGTTATTGACGTAAATAAAAATAATATAAACAATGTAGAAAGTGCCGTTAGAACACAGGCTGTGTACGATAGAAAAAATAACATGCCTATTGAAAATGTTGTGTTTTATAATTTTGGTAACAGTAAAGGTAAAATATTAAATGGTTTATATTGGATTAATAATCCTAATGAGGTTGCAAAACATATAAATTTATACTAAAATTATATAGTCAAGCTGGTGTAGCTCAATGGTGGAGCAGAGGACTCATAATCCTTTGGGTATAGGTTCGACTCCTATCACCAGCTTTTAAAATACTTGACAATATAAAATATATATGGTATATTAAGTTTTGTATCGACTGATAGTATATATAGTTAGTACATTCTAAAGGGTTAGAGAAGAATAGGTGCAAGTCCTACAAGTCGAATTAGTATAAGAAAGATTTATAGAATGAGTAAAAAAACTTGGTTTATATCTGATTTACATTTAGGACATAAAAATATCTTAAAGCTTGCCAATAGACCATTTGGAGATATAGAACATCATGATGATACTATAATTGATAATTATAATAGACTTGTTAATGATAAAGATGATGTATATATTTTAGGTGACATATCTTTTAATCAGTCTTACGAAAATTATAAAAGAATTTTTGGTGCATTAAAAGGCAATAAATATATTATCGTTGGAAACCATGATAATAAACAAAACCTTATAAGGTGTCAAAAAGAAGGTTTAGTTGTAAGTGTAAACGAGACTAAAACTATACAAATAGATAATGACAGAATATTTTTGTCACATTTTCCACATAGAGAGTGGAGTGGATTTTATAAAGGTGCATATAGTATCTATGGGCATTGTGTGGATGACAAAACAGAAATATTAACTACAGATGGGTGGAAAAATTTTTCAAATATATCGAAAAATAATAAAGTATTAAATTTAAACTTAAATACTGGTTTAATAGAAGAAGATGTAATAAATAATATTATTAGTAATAGTTATTCTGGAGATGTTTACCATTTTAAATCGAGAGGGGTAGATTTAAGAGTAACAGATAAACATAGAATGTTAACTATGACTGCTAAAAAAAATAAGTTCAAAATAATGACAGCTAAAGAATTTGCAAAAAGTGGAACTAGATATTTTTTAAGAGCAGGGGATATAAATAATAAAGGTTTAAATTTACAAGACGATATGCTGAAACTATTAGTATGGATTTCAGCTGATGGAAGTATATATAATACTGATTTAGTTAGATTGCGTCTTTATAAAAAACGTAAAATAGACTCTTTAACAAAGCTACTTACAAACATGTGCATAGACTTTAGAGTACTTAAACAAAAAAGTGGTGTAAGTATTAATTTCACTCTTCCGAAAGAGTTGAGTGAATATCGTTTTAAACCGATAGATGATAAAATTTTAATGTGTAATAGAGAACAAGCAGAAATAATTTTTGAAACGTATGCCATAACAGATGGCAAGAAATATAACAAAAATTGTGTAACGATATTTACATCTAAAAAAGAAGAAGCTGAAATATTACAAAAAATGTTTATATTAAATGATTTTGGTTGCACTTTGAATACTAGAAAAAATCAAGGGTTTGAATTAAAGTCTGGTAAAGATAAATTGTCATACGAACTATATGTAAATAAAAAAAATATTCGTGGTGTTAGTATTACAAAAAGTGTTAATGTAGAATATGTTAGTGATGAACATTTTTGGTGCGTAAACACTAATAATGGTACTATTATTGTTCGTAGAAATGGTAAAGTTGTTATAACTGGAAATTGTCATGGTAATATAGACGACTATAAACAAAGTACAGACTGTGGTGTAGATTGTTGGGAGTATGAACCTGTGGAATGGACCGAGATAAAACAATATATAGATGATAATTGTGAACCAAATGTAGAATAAATATAACACACCGTATAACAGATAAGGGTTAAGTATTATGTTATATAGGTGTAGTTTATGGCTGAAAAAAAGAAAAAAAGAAAAAACAATGAAGAATTAGTATACGAATATCAAAACGAACAAGACCCTGTTAAAAAAAAGAAAATAGCTGATGAGTTGTATCGAAAAATATTTAGACTTGTGGTTAAAAATGCTGGTTCAATGCCTAATATATGTTATGGTACACAAGACGATTTAATACAAGAAGCTAGTTTAATTTTTATGCGTTGTATTAAGAAATTTGATACTACTAAAAAAATAAAATTTTCTACATATTTTGGAGACGCTTGTAAATACGAACTTCGTAGATATAAAGATAAACAAATGAAACATGTAGATAATACATATTTTTTAGAAATAGATGAAATTTTAACTGCAAAACCTACAAATTTAGAGTCTAAAATAGACGACAATAGTGCACTTGAGAAAATACAAGAAACATTAATTAAATTAAATCATGAACAAAAGATAACAGATAAACAATTTTATACTATAATAGAAGAACATGGTTTCTTTGGTTGTAAAAAGAAATCTCGTAAACAAATGGCTAGTGAACGCAATTGTTCATTACAAAATATAGGTTTTTTGTATAGAAAAGCAGTGAATAGAGTGAAAGATGAGTTGAATGAAAGACAAGTATGAGTAGACAACAAATAAACAATTTAATAGATATACTCGATGGGTATATGGAACAGGGTGGACATCATCTAAATGTAAATGTATTAAATAGAGATGTATTGTTAGACGCACAACAATACCCAGAAAAATATCCACAATTAACAATCAGGGTATCAGGTTATGCAGTAAACTTTAATAAGTTGACTAAAATTCAACAAGATGAAGTGATAGCTAGAACATTCCATAGTAAATTTTAAAGGAGATTAAACAATGGGAAAACATGTAGACAGAGCAGTAGGTGGAAAAGTAGTAGAAACAGGTAAAACACCAAAATTTGAAAACACTAAAGCTTATAAAGAATTGGTTAAACAAATTGGAGCTTTAGAAGTTGTTGTTGTAAATTTAGCTGAAAAAGTTGAAGATTTAAACGGCAAAGTTGAAGCTATTGTTGGTACATTAGCTACTGCTACAGCAGAAAATAAACCTGCCGAATAGTTTACAAACGCTATATAAATAGGGTTTCACTTGGTGTTACCCTATTTTTATGTTTAATTTGACTTTTGTAATGTTTGATATAATATATAGATATAGAATAAGGAGAAATAGAGATGAGTTTTGATAATGAGCCAGCTTTAAATAACATTAAAATTGTTAAAAAAGATGGTACATTAGAGCAGTTTAATATAAATAAAGTTATAAATGCGGTTTCTAAATCTTCTGAAAGGGTGTTAAAAAATTTTTCAAACACTGAGTTGGAAGAGTTGTGTACTAATGTGGTTAAACAAATTTTATTATTAGACGAACAAGATATTAGTATAAACACTATTCATAATATAGTTGAAAAAACACTAGAAAGTATACAACCAGAAGTTGCAAAATCGTATAGAGATTATAGAAATTATAAAAAAGATTTTGTACACATGCTTGATAAAGTTTATCAAGAGTCACAAAGAATTATGTATTTAGGTGATAAATCTAATGCAAATGCTGACAGCACACTTGTTACAACTAAAAGGTCTTTAATATTTAGTGAATTAAGTAAAGAGTTATATAAAAAATTTTTTTTAAACAAAGATGAATTACAGGCTATAAATGATGGGTACATTTATATTCATGATATTGGCAGTAGATTGTTGACTACAAATTGTTGTGTAGCTGATATAAAAGCCATACTTAAAAATGGTTTTGAAATGTCTAATATCTGGTATAATGAACCTAAAAGTTTAGAAGTAGCATTTGGCGTAATAGCAGATATTGTAATGAGTGCTAGTGGTTGCATGTATGGCGGATTTTCAATACCAGAGGTAGATAAACTTTTAGAAGATTATGCACAAAAATCTTATAATGCACAATTACAAAAATATTTAGATTTAGGCGTTGTTAAAGATAAGGCAGAAGCACAAGCTTGGAAAGACATAGAAAGAATTGCAGAACAGGGTTTCCAAGAATGGGAGTATAAATTCAATACACTTTCATCTGCTAGGGGTGATTTTAGCTTTGTGTCAGCGTCATTTGGTTTAGGTACTTCCGAAATTTGTAAAATGCTTAGTAAAAAAATTATGAGTACAAGAGCAAACGGAGAAGGACTTGAAGGGTTTAAAAAACCAGTGTTATTCCCTAAATTAATATTTTTGTATGATGAACAGTTACATGGTGAGAATAAACAACTTGAAGATATATTTGATTGCGCAGTAGAATGTAATAAAAAATCTATGTACCCAGACTATATATCTTTGAGTGGACCAAATTATGTAGGACAAGTCTATAAGTCAACTAGCAAGGCTATTACAGCTATGGGGTGTAGGTCGTTCCTTTCTCCTTGGTATAAAAACGGTGGTATGAACCCATTAAACGAAAATGATGAAGCTGTATTTATCGGTCGTGGAAATATGGGTGTAATATCTTTAAATTTACCAATGATATATATGAAGTCTAAACAAGAAAATAGGGATTTCTATGAGGTTTTAGATTATTATTTAGATTTAATTAGAAAATTACATTTAAAAACTGTAGCATATCTCGGCGAAATGAAGGCTTCTAACAATCCTTTAATGTATACTCAAGGTGGTTTTTATGGTGGTAATTTAAACCCAGATGATAAAATTAAGCCTATACTTAAACATTTTACAACCTCTTTTGGAATTACAGCCCTAAATGAGCTTCAAAGACTATATAACAAAAAATCTATAGCAGAAGATGGTAAATTTGCGTTAGAGGTAATGGAATATATAAATAAACAAGTAGATAAATTTAAAGAAGAAGATAAGGTATTACATAGTATATACTTTACACCTGCTGAAAGTTTATGCAAAACTCAAGTAGACCAATTTAAGTTAAAGTATGGTATAATTGAAAATGTTTCTGATAAAGAATATTTTACAAATGGTTTTCATTGTCATGTATCAGAAGATATTACACCAATTCAAAAACAAGATTTAGAAGAAAGATTTTTAGATATGGGTAAAGGTGGACAAATATACTTTAATAGGTTTAATTGTAACTACAACACTAAAGCGTTTAAAACTCTTATAAGACGTGCTATGAAAAAAGGTTTTTATTTTGGTACAAATTTAAACTTATCATACTGTGAAGAGTGTGGATATGAAGAAGTCGAAATGGATGAATGTCCTAAATGTGACAGTAAAAACATAACACAAGTAAATCGTGTTTGTGGGTATCTTGGGTTTAGTAAAGTTAAAGGAGATACTAGGTTTAACGAAGGTAAACTAGCCGAAGTAAGAGATAGAAAAAGCTATTAATGTTGCATAATAGTTTAGTTTATTCTATAATAGAATAGAACACTGCAATAAATAGATTTAAAGATAAACCTCATTCTTTTAGTAGTGTTCAAGAATGGGGTTTATTGTTTAAAAGGTAAAATATGACAGAATTAAAACCTATACCAAATTTTGAAGGATATTATTATGCGGATATATATGGTAACATATACGACAGACGTAAAAATATAATGAAACAAAGGGAAGATAAAAATGGGTATAAAATTATAGATTTCACTATATCTTATAAGAGGTATAGGGGTAAATTAGTCCATAGATTAATAGCGCAAACATTTATTCCAAATCCAAATAATCTACCAGAAATTAATCATAAAGATGAGGATAAGGCTAACAATTGTGTTAGTAATTTAGAATGGTGCGATAAGAAATATAATATAAATTATGGAACTTGTATAAAAAGAATATCTAAAAATTTGAAAAATAAAAGTACCAAAGGTAGAAAAAAAAGAACTGTTTTACAATTTGATTTAGATAATAATTTGATAGCGGAATATTCTTCAACACGTGAATGTGAAAAATTTGGATTTAATCATTCTAGTGTTGGCGCTGTTTGTAATAATAAAAAATATTATAAAACATATAAAGGTTATATTTGGAAATATAAAGGAGAATAATAATGGTTAACTACGCATATATAGAAGATTGTAGTATGTTGGCTGGAGAGGGTTTATCTGTGGTATTTTGGACTGTAGGTTGTAATCATAGATGTATCGGCTGTCAAAACCCTGAACTATGGAGTGAACAAGCTGGGTATTTGTTTACGTCCGAGGTCGAACAAGAGTTTTACGACAAAATAAACCATGAATATATTTCAAATGTATGTTTTTGTGGTGGTTCACCATTATATGAGAAAAATAGACCTTTAATAAAATATCTTGTGGATGAAGTACGTAAAAGATTTCCAGATAAAACCATAACTTTATACACTGGCTACACTTGGGAAGAAATACAAAATATGCCAGACGCTAAAGCTATTGTAGACAAAATAGATGTATTGGTTGACGGTAAATTTGTGCTGTATTTAAAGGATAATAACTGCCGATGGTGCGGTTCCAGCAACCAGCGTGTAATTGATGTAAAAAAATCACTTGACAAAGGTGAAGTTGTACTTTATAATTAAAATATCCTTAAAATTTTGTATAATGTATTAATTGAAAAATTGAGAGTTGGTTAACACCAACTCTTTTCTTATTGACATATATAAAAACTTATGGTAATATTTTATACAAATAGGAGTTTTATATGAATTTTAGAGAAGCATTAAAAGATTTAGACGACGATATTTCACTAGAATTGAGTGGTGAGTTTGACGAATATGGTGATGTACCAGATAGGCTATATCTAGGGGCAGAATTTACACCAGAAGAAGGTATCGAAGCTTTATATAACATTTGTTATAATTTAGTTTTAAGAAGATACGGTCAAGAATATAATTGTAATTTTGAACAACAGTTTAAGGTTTTTGAAAGTACACTAAAAGAAGTATATGACAAGGCTGAAAAATGGGAATTGCATTATAGCGATGATGGCTGGCATTACTCTATAAGTTCATTAGATTTACCAAATAAATTACTACAATTTTGTAATAATTTAGATAGTAAATTTTATGACGACGATACACCTACTTGTTATGGTGTAAATAATTGTTTAGACATCAAACAAATGGTTTATGATAGTGAAATTTGCTATCATTGTACAATGATAAAAACTCAATACGAATTTGTACGTGATAAATGTTTTAATGAACATTTTTTGGGCATAAAATAAGGAGTTTACATATTTAATGAATTTACAAGAAGTTAAAAAATTAGAACAAGAAGAGTTTATTAAAAGAGATAGTGAACTATGT
>CAYXPV010000040.1:0-10142 GCA_964467285.1 uncultured Oscillospiraceae bacterium | reverse complement strand
CCCTTGGGAGGCAATGCTGTCAACTTAAGCAGAAATTATGTATGTCATTCTGAGCGAAGCCGTAGGCGAAGTCGAAGAATCTCCATTACAAGGAAGATTCTTCACTACGTTCAGAATGACAAAAACCTTAAGTTGACGACATTGCCTTGGGAGGGGAAGGTGGGTCGCGAAGCAACCCGGATGAGGTGGTACACTTTCGAAATCCAGCAATAACGCCGCTAAAGCGGCTACACCTCATCAGTCACCTTCGGCGCCAGCTTCTCCTCAAGGAGAAGCCTTTCGTTCCATTCAAACTCCCCGATAAACCAAAATTTATTCTAATCTCTAATTACTATTCAGGAGGTATTTTATGAAAAGAACGCTGATTATAGCATTGGTTATCCTTACTATGCTGTCCGGCACCTGCTACGCCGGATTCTACGATGTTGTCAACTTAAACGGCACCACCATAGTAGATGATACCTATGTCTTAAAGGAAAAGACGGTAATATCCGGTGTGGACTCATACGACTGTCCCATAGACACCCCCGTAAATGTGGTTGCCGGTATGACCTACACCGAGTATATTGACTATGTCAATGAATACTACGGTCACAAAGAAGGCGACGATGGCTACATTGCCGGTAGCGGTGTTGTAGTCGGAACCGAAAAAATAAACAGCGGTTCCTTTGCTTACGACAACACCTTTGCCATAGGCGGCAATATGGGTGCCGAAGGCTCCAGAAGACAGCTTAATTATATTGCGCCCAAATATGCCTTCTACACCAGGCTCTACAGACTCTACGGAAGCATAGCCTTAGCTCAGCTTGGCAACGGTAACGGCGGTTGGTTTACAGGCGGTCTTTACTTCGGTACCGACACCAACAATGCAACTCAGGCACAGGCATATAATACCAAGGCAGCTACCGACAGCCTTCCTCCCGTACCCTGGTTTACAGCGGTTATGAACAAAAAGGGTACAGTATATGTTAACTCATACTCTCAGCTTCCTCATTTGGTAGGAAAGGGCTACACTCTGATTTCTTCCGGAACGGAAGTGTACACCGGTATTGATACCAACAATAACAACAGTAGCGTCAAAGGACCTACCTATGTATACTGCAAGGTGTTTGAAAAGGGTGACACGGTGGAAATCTTTAACCCTGCAAACGGCAATACGACAGGTCATCCCCCTGCATGGTTCTTTACCACAGGTGTTCCCGATACCTATACCTACGAATACGGCAAAAAGTCAAGCGGCGTGGTAGCCACAAGCTTCAACAGCACCGTAACCGACGGTGTTCTCTACAAAGACCTTTTTGCAGATGTGGAAGATTCTGCCAATACCTCCGGCGGAAGATGGGTGTCTGATTTCCAGCCTCTTGGCACCGGTCAGAGAATAGCCTCCGTTGAGGACGAGTCCCTTCTCGGTTGCGAATACTTTACATTTTCCATAAACAACAGAAGCAAATTCGGTACTCTTGGCGGCAATTTACTTGAATTCAAGGTAGATAAGCCCTGCGATGTGGTAATACTTACCAAGTCCGCCGACAGCGCTGCAGTATTTGAAGGCTACACCAAAGCAGAAAACGTTCCCGGTCTTACGGGTGTGTACCCTGCGGCAAATGTGGTGGATACCCTCTACAAAATGGGTATGCCCTATGCCGATATGTCTATAGATATGATAAATGACCTGTACAAAAGCAGTGGTCTTACCTTCAAACAGATTTACAACAAGTGGCTTTCCTCATATTTCCCCGGTGCTACCGAGGAGGAGCTTCTTGCGGCTGTAAACACAGCCTCCAACAATACAAGCTTGAAAATGAGTATATTTGAGTCCGTGGACTCCGTGTCATCGGTAACAGGTTCCGATACCAAGCACGCCTACACGGTAACTCACACCAAGAGCTACAGTGCGGGAGATACCGCAGTAATTCCCGATCCCACAGGCAAGGCAGGCTTTGACAGACCTATAGTTGTGGTTGTAAGACCAAGATATACCTCCGAAGCTCCCGACCTTCCTTCAACTTTTACAACTCTTGATGCGAAAGTGGGGTCAAACTCACACTTTAAGCCCGTTCATCAGTACGGCTCCATGCAGAATCCTCCCGATTTTACATGGCCTCAGATAAATAATGCATATTCCTATGATGTAGTTGTATGTGCCGATGAAGACCTTAACAACGTGGTATATTCCAAAAACGAAATCAAGTATGCATACTACAACTTCCCCTATGCCTTCCGGCCCGGTACATACTGGTGGGCAGTCCGCTACCGCACAACAGACGGCGGCAAGCCTTCCGAGTGGTCCGTGGCAAGACGTTTCAGAATAGACCCCTCGGCTCACGAATATCTTGTGCCCGAGGATTTCGGCACAGTAGTATCGGCAGTACCCCAGACTCATCCAAGAATATGGTTTACTCAGGATACAATTGATGACTTTGTTTCGCTCAAAAATACTCCCGAGGGCTACACTGTTTATCAAAAGATGGTTAACCTTACCGAGAGCTATATGAAAAGGGAAATTATTGCAGAAGAGCCGGAGTATGGTGCATCCAATGCCACAAGTGCATCTACAATTATGGGCTTTGCGGCTCAGAATGCGGCACTTTGCTACATTCTTACCGATGATGCAGAGGACAAGAAAAAATACGGCGATTTTGCGGTTGACATCCTTATGGAAATGTCCACCTGGGATATGGAAAACGGCGGCTCTGCCTTCAACAGTAATGACCAGTCTTACTTTGAATTTACTATGAGAGCATCCATGGCATACGACTGGATGTACAACCATATGACCGAAGAAGAGAGAGCTACCATTCAGCAAATGCTGGTGGACAGATTCGATTATTTAAACAACCTTTCGGGTGGCGTAGGTCACATTGGTAAATTAAGAATAGAGCCCTTTAACTCTCATCTTTGGAGTTATATCGGTTACTACGGTATCGCCTGTATGGCACTTGTACACGATGTGGACGGTGTAGACGGCTATTTTAAAGAGATGCTTGAGCTTAACTCTGCACATCTTCCTCCCATGTCCATCGAGGACGGCGGTTGGAGTAAGGGTACAGCCTACTGGACCTATGCCTTTAGCCGTGACAAGTGGTTTATGGATACTATGAAGTATGGCGGATACATAGATTATTATGACAAAGCCTGGGCTCGGAATGAGCTTAACTGGGTACTCTATATGTACCCCGACAACAGCTACGGCTCCTTTGGTGACGAAGCCGGAAAGACGAAGCCCGGACAGTATCATATAATGGGACTTTCCAAGCTTGGTAAGTTTACCGACAATCCCGTGGCATACTGGCTCCGTAACAGAATCGGCAATATAAGCCTGCAGACCGGCTCCGGTGCCTTTGACTCCATTATATATGCGGATACCGCCGCGGAAGAAGGGGAGGCACCCTACGATTATCCCAATTCCCACGTGTTTATAGACCAGGGTATGGTTGCAATGCATTCTTCAATTGTAGAATCAAACAGAACCTCTCTGTATTTCAGAAGCGGTCAGTACGGCTCCTACAATCATATGCACGCCGACCAGAACGCCTTTATGATAGAGCACAACGGAAACCGTCTTGCATCCAAGAGCGGTTTCTACGACAGCTATCATTCTTACCACGACTCGGGCTTCACCCGTCAGACCTTTGCACACAACTCCGTTACCTATAACGGCGGTTTCGGACAAAAGGACGACTCCAAGGATGCCAACGGCAAGATAGAGCAGTTTGTAACCCATCACAGATTTGATGCGGCTGTAGGTAATGCCGCCAATGCCTATGTGGGCAATATAGATGTGTTCGACAGAAGCATCATATACTTACGCCCCGACTCCTACATTGTAGTGGATGAGCTTCAGAATGACACCGCCCAGACCTATGAGTGGTGGCTTAACGCTCCTGCCGACACAATGACTGTAAGCGGCAAAACTGCCCACGTGGAGAATAGCGGTTCCAATCTGGATGTAGAGATTATGTACCCTGCGGTAAACGATGGAGTATTTGCCAACGATTACATAAATCCCTCCGACGGCGTGGAATACTACCCCGATGTAACGTCAAGCAAGGTTACCGAAGAAACTGCGGCAGCCGGCTTTGACAGAGTACACTTCCAGACTCCTTCTGCATTAAATACCACCATTGTGGCAACTATGAATGTAAACGAAGGAAGCGAAAGAGCATTTACCAAAACAGAAGGCACCAATTACATAAAGCTTACCGTAGAGGGTGACGATACTGTAGTATATGTATGTACATTACAGGGAAGCGAAGTTACCACAGACAACGGCTACACCTTTAAGGGTACTGCTCTTGTAATGAACGGTACTACAATAATGCTTGTTAACGGCACATCCCTTTCCTACGGTGGTTCTGCCATAATGGAAGAAACCACCGAGCCCGTAACCTTTGTAATGGGTGAGGGTCAGCTTTCCATAGGCTCGGACGATGATGTGGTTGTTAAGATAAATAAGACAAATGAGGGTATAAAGAAGTTCCTCCCCGATACCTTAAAGGTTTCGGCAAGTGCCTTTGATATATCCGCTATTACAGATACCAACTTAAGGGCTATAGAAGCCTACAACGGCGAACCCCACGGTTCCATGGGTATAATGCTGGATTACACAGATTCCGACTTTACCCTCTATGCCGACAAGGGACAGTATATGCTCCTTACCGAGGATAACTCCATTGTAAACGCCCAGCAGCTTTGCCCCAATGGGATTATCGTTGAGGACTTGGGTGACGGTGTAGCTTCCCTGTCCTGGCAGGAAAGTATAGACGGTGCTATCTATGACGTTCAGATCAATGGTGAAATTTTCCGTAATGTTACTTCGCCATATGAATATAACTATGGCGATGCCGAAACAGTTACTGCAAGTGTCCGCGGCAGAATGTACGCTCTCACAAGTTCCTGGACAGAGGAAGCCACAATGTATCCCGGACACAAACTGGATATTTCATTTGTTAAGTTTACCGATAACGGTGACGGTACTGTAAGTGCAGAACTTAAGGTGGGTAACGATTCCTCCTCCGGTGTACTTCGTTGTAAAGCAATTGTAGCTTCCTACAATGAGGCAGGCGAGGTTATAAACACGGCTCATTCCAAAATATATTCCATAGCCAAAAACAAGGAAAAGCTCTTTGAGCTTACTGTGGATTCTACCGATGCCGTAAGCTACAAGGCATTTGTATGGAACAGCACCGGCGATATTCATATGGTTAAGGGTGCAACCTCCAATGGTGATTTTGTAGCCGACAGCGGTGCAGACGGTACATATGTATCTTCTGCAAAAGTTGCATTAGATAACTGCAACAGAACCAACGGTTATCTTTACACCAATCTTCACGGCAGAACAGAAGATGACTATTCTACCGTAAACGGTGGAAGAATCGCTTATAACTATCCTGCAAATGCGTCACAATATCACGAGATATATTATGCTGACGAAAGCCTTGAGGGCTACGACTACTTCGCCTTCCAGGCAGGCGGTTATGCTTTGTCAGATTATGATTCTGTGTTAAGCTTTGACATTACCGAGGATTCCGAGGTGGTGATACTTTCCACAACAGATTTGGAATTTGAAGGCTTTGACAAGGAAACCAATTCCTCCGGATGGCTTATTTCCAGATATATGAACAAGAATTTTGCCGATGCATTAAGAACAATAGGCATTACACCTACCTACGGTATGGCTGCGGATTTTGATGCAGACCGTACTGACGGTGACCTTTCGGAATTTGTAGAAAAACATATCACCCCCGCATACGCTTTGGCATCCGAAGAAGCAAAGAAATCTTTTGATACCAAGTGGGCGGTTGTTGCAACTCCCAATTCTGACGGTGACATTCCCACGGCAATTTCACAGAGTAACTACAGCAGAAAGTATTCCGAAGTTTATGCTCTGGCTGACGGTGCAGAAAGCCTCACCGTTACCATTCCCAAGGAAACAACCGGAAACAGCGGCAGAAACATTATTGTAGTGGTTAAGCCCTACAACAGAACTGCCAATTCCGCTGATACATCGGTTTGTGTTCCTCTTACCAAGGCGGCTTCCTCCGATGCACAGCCTTCTCTTAAAGCTGTGGAAATCGACGGCGAAGAAGTAGCTATATCCGAGTTTACAAACAATGAGTACAGCTATGAGCTTTCCGGTGAAGAAGCAATCCTCCCCGTAATAAAGGGCATTACCGCAGACAACGGACTCTACTCTTCAACAGATTACGACATAGCCAATGACGGTCTTAGTGCTGTTGCTACCATCACCGTAAAGAATCTCTTTACAGATGCCGAGCCGGTAGTCTACACAGTAAATATTACTCTGGACACTTCGGACGGTGCTACGGTAATTAAGGACCACGTGTCCAATTTCAAAATCTTGCCGGAAGGTGCCGAAAAGACATTTATCTTAGGACCCGGCACAGGTGGAACCTACTCCGACAGACTTACTCACGATTACCTTACAGAAGACGGACCTACTCCCTCCGATGCCAGCCCCTACAGCATCAACCAGCAGAGAACCTTTGGTGTTACCAATGAAATCCTCGGTCTGGAAAACTGCTTCTACTTAAGAATGCCCAGCCAGAGTGCCATCGATAACTACCTTAAAACCTCTGACCTCTGGTCAGGTGGCGACGGAGCCGAGGATGTGGCTTGGATGCAGTTTAAGGTAAATAAGGATTGTGACGTGGTTATAGTTCCCGGTACAGGTGTACCCAACTTTGTAACCCCGGACGAAAACGGATGGTTTAAGACCAATTTAAGTGACTATGCCTTTACCTTAAGCAGGCATGCTTCAGACAATACATATACCGACTATACCAGCAGGTCCAAGAAGGTTATGTATGTTAGGTCATTTAATGCGGGCGACACCGTAACACTTTACAATGCAAATAACGGACTTCTTCATTCTTCCTATGATGTACCTCCTTACTTTGCTTTTGTAAGAGTAAAATAAAATATGTTAATCTTTCTTTGGCGGGCATTTGCCCGCCAAAGGCGGATTATTTAAAGTTGTTATACAGATTTATTTAGTTAAATAAGGTTGTATAATGATTTTAAATTGACCTTTATGGGGCTGTGGCAGCCCCATAAAGGTCATCCTTAGTGTAGCACAAACTATCTTGTCATCCTGAGCGAAGGCGAAGCCGAAGTCGAAGGATCTCAAGTATGTATTTCTAATAATGAGGTATATCAATGTACTATGTTTACATTATTACAAACAAAATGAATACTGTGCTGTATATAGGGGTAACAAACAATCTTGAAAGAAGAATGTATGAGCATAGAAATATGCATGTGGATGGCTTTAGTGCAAAATATAAATTGTCAAGATTGGTTTATTACGAAGAAACAAAAGACGTAAATGAAGCAATATTACGAGAAAAACAGCTAAAAGGATGGAGTCGTTTTAAAAAAGAAAGATTGATTATGTCTTTAAATCCGGAGTGGAAGGAACTGCTACCTTGAGATGTTTCGACTACGCCTATGGCTTCGCTCAACATGACATAATTGTGAGTTTGTTCGATGTTTAAGCAGAGCAATAAATCAAAATTTATTCTACGGAGGAACCATATGAAAAAAGCAATACTTTCGTTTTTAATTATCACATCCATCATCCTTGGCGTATGCCCCACAGGCTTTGCCGCGGTTCCCACTTTACCTGCAGGCTTTACAAGTCTTACGGTCAAGGTTGGCTCAAGCTCGCCCTTTAAGCCGGTGCATCAGTATGCCTCCATGCAGAATCCTCCCGATTTTACCTGGCCGCAGATTTCCGGTGCATATTCCTATGACATCAAGGTTTGCTCCGACGAAGCCTTAAGCACTGTTGTATACAGCGCAAACGATATTAAATATTCCTACTATAATTTTACTCATACATTTACCCCCGGCACCTACTGGTGGGCTGTCCGCTACCGTACATCGGCAGACGGCGAATCCTCCGACTGGTCAGTAGCAAGGAGATTCCGCATTGACCCGTCGGCTTACGAATACGTAGTTCCCGATTTCAAAGAGGTTGCGGCATCTATCCCCAAGACACACCCAAGAATATGGTTTAACGAAAATACCATTGACGAGTTTATCAATCAGAAAAACAGCCCCGCAGGCTACACCATATATCAGAACATTATAAACAGAGTTCAGGTTCATATGGGGCAGGAGTTTGAAGAGGACACCAATCTCATTACCTCCGTGGTTACAAGCCGTGCCACAACCCTTGGCTACAGAGCACAGAACGCGGCACTTGCCTACATCCTTACCGATGACCCGGAGGAAAAGAAAATTTACGGTGACTATGCCGTAGCTGCACTTCTTCACGCCGCTTCATGGGGCTATGAGCTTAACGAAAAAGGTCCCGACGGCAATCTTATATATGTTAACGGCTCTGCCCGCAACGGTAATGACCAGGCGTTTTTTGAGCTTCTTCTTCGTACCTCTATGGCATTTGACTGGATGTACAATTATATGGTGGAAGAGGGCAGAGAGGCTGACCTCAAAACCATTCAGAATATGCTTGTTGGCAGATTTGAGCAGATAAAGGATTATCAGCTGAATCTTCTGAGAAAAACCCCCTACAACTCCCATTTCTGGAGTTATTTTGGCTATTACGGCATTACTTGTCTTGCCCTTATTCACGATATTGAGGGTGTGGACGATTACTTTGCGCAGATGCTTGAGCTTAACTCTGCACAGCTACCGCCAATGAGCGTAGAAGACGGCGGATGGAGCAAGGGTACAGCCTACTGGACTTATGCTTTTACCCGTGACAAGTGGTTTATGGATGCTATGAAGTATGCAGGCTACATTGACTACTACGACAAGGCGTGGGCAAGAAATGAAACCAAATGGGCGCTCTATATGTTTCCGGACAATTCCTGGGGCTCCTTTGGTGACGAATCCGGCAGAGCTATGGCAGGCACCAGTCATGTAATGGGTCTTACCAAGCTCGGTAAGTTTACAGATAACCCCGTGGCATACTGGCTCCGCAACAAAATAGGCAAGCTTGGTGCAGCAGGCACCGGCACCTTTGATGCCATTATGTATGCCGACACGGCAGATGAAGTGGGAGAGGCACCCTACGATTACCCCAAGGCACATCTGTTCCGGGACCAGGGTATGGTAGGTATGCATTCATCCATTGTCAGCTCAGACAGAACCTCCCTTTATTTCCGTTCCGGCAAATACGGCTCCTACAATCATATGCACGCCGACCAGAACGCTTTTTTCATAGAGCACAATGGCAACAAGCTTGCCACAAAGAGTGGCTTCTACGATAGCTACCACTCTGTACACGACAGCAATTTTACCCGTCAGACTTTCAGCCACAACACCGTTACCTATAATGGCGGTAAGGGGCAGATAGACGATTCTATGGATGCCAACGGCACAGTAAAACAGTACGTAACCCATCACGATTTCGACGTGGTGGTTGGTGATGCTACCGATGCTTATGACGGCAATATAGGCGGCTTTGTAAGAAGCATTATATACATTCGCCCGGACAGCTATGTGGTAATAGATAACTTAACCAGCGGTGACTACACCAGGCGCTACGAATGGTGGCTCAATGCTCCTCACGGCACAATGACCGTAGACGGCAAAACCGCAAGGGTTGTAAATAATGGTTCACAGCTTGATGTGGCAATGATTCACCCCAACGATATAGCCGACGGTGAGTTTATGCAGAACTACTTAAACCCTGTAGACGAAGTGGAATACTATCCCGATACCACCACCGGCAAGGTAAGTGAGGCAATGGCGGCAGAGGCACCCGACAGAGTTTACTTCCGGACACCCTTAAGAACAGAGGAAACCATAATTTCCACCATGAGTGTAAGCGAAGGAAACCCCGTAACCTTTACGGAGTCGGAGCAAAACGGCTACATTAAGCTTACGGTTGACGGCGATGACGAAAACACGGCTATCTACATCCGCACAGCTTCCGCAGGTTCGGTTACAACCACCGAGGGCTTCAGCTTCGATGCAACTGCCATTGTAATGAACGACAGCACCTTTATGATGGTAAACGGTTCTTCCTTTACATACAACGGTTCTGTAATAGACAAGACTTCGGAGCCTGTAACTCTTGTAGTCGGCAAAGGTCAGATGAGCATTTCTGCAAATAATGATGTACAGGTTAAGATATATAAGAATGGATT
>CAYXPV010000039.1:0-10284 GCA_964467285.1 uncultured Oscillospiraceae bacterium | reverse complement strand
TAGTGTAAAGGGTATGAAGATAGCTCTTATTACTGACCTTCATCTCGGTGCCGTAGGCTCCGAGGAAAGACTTCCCGATATTGTGGATGCCGTAAATAAAGCGGATGCAGATATCGTATGTATAGCAGGGGATATATTTGACAATGATTACTACGCCATAGAAAATCCCGAAGAATCCATAGAAACTTTGAAAAGCCTTAAAAGTAAATACGGTGTTTTTGCCTGTCCGGGAAATCACGATGCGGGTGAAACTGCGGAACTTATGTGGAAGTTTTTGGAAGATAGCAATATAAAGCTTCTTGAGGATGAGTTCATTATTGTTGATAACAGGCTTGTCATTGCCGGCAGACGTGATTCCCGCCCTATAGGAGCATCTTTCGGTACTGAAAGACAAAGCATAAAGGACGAGCTTGCCGCCGTACCCGAAAATTTACCTGTAGTGGTTATGGATCACACTCCTGCCAATATAAGTGAATACGGCAACGAAGCAGACCTTATAATCTGCGGTCACACTCACAGGGGACAGATTTTTCCCGGGAATATTATAACAGACCTTATGTACGATGTAGACTACGGATACTACCAAGAGAACTCCGATAGTCCCAAGGTAGTTGTATCTTCCGGTGCAGGCACGTGGGGGCTCCCCGTAAGGGTAGGCAGTCAAAGCGAGGTTGTGCTTATAACTATGAAGTAATAAGCCAAGCCTCGCAGATAATACATATTATATGCAGGGTGTCCGATGATACTTCGACAGTTGTTGACAAAAAACCATATTTGTGATATCATTTAATACCGAGTGTCAGATATCATGATTCACATTTTATGTGAAATTGGAGGATATGTAATTTGGATACAATAATAAATTTTATAGAAAGTGTAATTGAGTTTATAGCCGGTGTTTTCGACGATGCCAAAATTGTAAGAACCGTTATTTTTGCAGCTTTGGGTATATGTACTTTCCATATCGGTTTTTACAGACTTCTGGGCT
Organism: uncultured Oscillospiraceae bacterium; assembly: GCA_964467285.1. Taxonomy (GTDB): domain Bacteria; phylum Bacillota; class Clostridia; order UMGS1810; family UMGS1810; genus RGIG8748. The sequence continues at coordinate 9,296 of CAYXPV010000039.1, read as the reverse complement.
TGTTTTGTACCCGTAAGTTTAAGCCTACGGAAAACAAGCACAAATATGCCATTGTAATTGCTGCAAGGAACGAAGAGTCCGTTATAGGAAATCTTTTAGACAGCATTGACCATCAGGATTATCCCAGGGATTTAATCACCGTGTTTGTGGTGGCGGATAACTGTACCGACTCCACAGCCGAAGTGGCAAGAAGCAAGGGTGCTATATGCTATGAAAGATTCGACGAGGAACGTCGCACCAAGGGCTTTGCTTTGCAATTTTTGTTTGAAAACATCCGCAAGGACTATGGTATAGACAGCTTTGAAGGTTACTTTGTTTTCGACTCGGATAATCTTCTTAACAGCGACTATATTACAAGGATGAATGAGGCATTTGATGCCGGTGAAAAAATCATCACTTCCTACAGAAACACAAAGAACTTTGACGAAAACTGGATTGCCTTTACCTATGCAATCCATTGGCTCCGTTCCATAAGATTCCGCCACAGAGCCCGTTCAGTCCTTCGATTGGCAACAAATATTCAGGGAACAGGCTTCCTTTTTGCAAATGAACTTGTTAAGGACGGCTGGAATTACACATCTCTTACAGAGGATAGAGCTTTCACCGCAGATGCGGTAGCTCACGGATATGCAATTTCATATTGCGATGCAGCTATGTTTTATGATGAACAGCCCATAAGTATGAAGGTGGCTTGGCGTCAGCGTATAAGATGGTCCAAAGGTCATCTTATGGCATTTGCCGAAACAGGACCTGCGTTGTTTAAAAATATATTTGTGGGTAATTGCTACCGTGACAAAACACAGAAAAGACCTATGACATGGAAGCGTGTGCTGGAGGGTATCCGTAGCCGTTGGGCTTCTTTTGATACATTGGCACAGGTTGTTCCTACAGCTGTTGTAAAGGCTGCAGTATGGCTTATAATATCGGTATTTATGTTCGGATGCTTCAGCTATGTGAACGGAGTAAATGGCGAGCTTATACAGGGCAGTACGCCTTTGGCTATGCTTTTAAGGCACGTATTCGACAATGTCAATGTGCATATAGAACCGGGTATAGGAGCTATGGTAGCTACCATAGGTCTTGCAGCATTGTGGAATGCCATAAGCAGATTGTATTACCATATAAGAGGAATGCTCATATCTGTATATGTACTGATTACCGAACACAAACGCATCATAAAGATACCTTTGTACAAAAAAATTCTCTATACTTTGACGTGGCCCACCTTTGACGCCATAGGAAGATGGACAACATACTTTGCTTTGTTTATGAAGGTTGAGTGGAAGCCCATACCCCATACAAGCACAGTAACCATAGACGAAATAGAAAAAGCCAACGAGGAAGTACTCGCAGGTAAAAAGTAAATGATTCCAAAGGAGGAATTTAATTGAGAAAAGTCAGAGTAAGTGCAATTGGTTTAAGACCTATAGAATTCCCCAAGGGCACATCCTACGAAGATATGTTTAAAGGTGAATGGGAATACCTTCATGAATATATGATGCAGGTTGTTATAGACAGACCGGACTTTATAGTCCTTAACGAAGCCTGTGACAGACCTGTGGGAATAACTATGGAACAACGTAAGGCGTATTATGGTGTCCGCGGAAACAGAATGCTGGAAAAAATGCAGGACTTTGCAAAGGAATATAAGGTAAATATTGCGTATTCCGCTTGCATTCAGTTAGATGACGGAACCTACCGTAATGCAACCGTATTTATAGGCAGAGAAGGTGAAATCCGCGGTACTTACAATAAGAACTATCTGGTAATTGCAGAGTATACCGACGGCGAAATTCTCTACGGCAAGGAAGCTCCTGTTATAGAAATGGACTTCGGTACCGTAGGCGGCATTATCTGCTTTGACTTAAACTATATGGAACTTCTGGAAAGGTACGAAAAGGCTCGCCCCGAGCTTTTGGTGTTCAGCTCCATGTATCACGGCGGACATGTACAGAGTCATTGGGCATACACCTGCCGAAGCTGGTTTGTGGGAGCCTGTGCAGGACTTCCCTGCAATGTGCTTAATCCCCTCGGTATTTCCGAGGCATCCAGCACAAACTACTATCCTTACGTAACCCACGATATCAACCTTGACTATGCCGTTGTTCACCTTGACGGTAACTGGGGCAAATTAAATGCCTTAAGAGAAAAGTACGGCAAAGAGGTTAAGGTATTTGACCCCGGTCAGATTGGCGCGGTGCTTATTACAAGCGAATCGGAAACAGTATCTGCAATGGATATGGTTAAGGAATTTGATATAGAACTTCTTGACCATTACTTTGAACGTTCCATTGCGGCACGGTATTTACCCGGAAGAATGGAAGAATAAGAATGGTGATGTGAAATAAGCGCAGAACGCTTATAGGCTATGAATATGATGCTGCACAATGTTTAAAAGTATATTAAATATTTAATTTATGTAGAAATCTGCAATAATTGCAGATTTCTCATATTTTGTAGCCTATAAGCTGTAAACGAACTTCACCTCTCGACGTACCTTTGTACGCCTTCGGGTACCCCTCGCAAGGCAAGCCTCACTCGGTTCAGTTCGTTTATTCTGCATCTTATTTCCCTATCCCCCCCAAGTATAATTATATTATTTACATACAAAGATGGGAGCTGCTGAATATGAAACTTTCACCCCGCTTTATAAAAGCAACAGACAACTTAAGCGATTTTGACAACATTGTTCCTGCACCTTATTTCAGAAAAACCTTTGAACTCGATTTTGTACCCGAAAAGGCAGAGATTACTATCTGCGGTTTGGGATTTTATGAGCTTTGTATAAACGGTAAAGATATCACCAAGGGTGCAATGGCTCCGTATATAAATAACGTTGACCATATCTGCTATTACGATAACTACGACATTACACCACTTCTTGCAAAGGGCAAAAATGTTATCGGCGTAACTCTGGGTAACGGCTTCCGCAATCCTTACGGCGGTACTGTCTGGGATTTTCAGAAAATGGAATCAAGAGGTCCTCTTGTGCTTGCTCTTTGCCTTGAAGCCGAGGGCGAGGGCAAAAGGGTAGAATTTGAAGCTGACGAAAGTTTTAAGACTGCGGAATCTCCCATACTTGTAAACGATTTAAGAATGGGTTACACCTACGATTCCACCAAGGAAATACCCGGCTGGAATCTTGCAGACTTTGACGATTCCTTATGGGGCAATGCTCTTTTGGCAGAGGCTCCCAAGGGTGAAAAACGTCTTTGTGATACCGACTCCATTGTTGTAACAAAGGAAATGAAACCCTGTGCCATTGACTATTTTGATGAGATATACTACTGTCACAATTCAACGGCTCCCGATGCCGAACCTATAGCGGAAACTCTGCGAAGGAATGCCTATGTTTATTCTTTTCCGGTAAATACAGCAGGTGTTATAAAGCTTAAGGTCAACGGAAAGCCGGGACAGAGAATCCGTCTGTACAAGGGCGAAATTTATGAAAACAGACATTTTACCATGTTTAACTTAAGCTTCCGCAATAAGGAAGAGGAGTTTAAGCATTATTACGACCATTCTCAGGTGGATGAGTATATCTGCAAGGGTGGGGAAGAAGTCTTTATTCCCCGATTTAAGTATGATGCCTTTCAGTATGTGCTGGTAGACGGTTTTACAGAGGAACAGGCAACCGAAGATGCTCTTACATATCTTGTGATGAATTCCGACATAGAAAAAAGAGCCGGTTTTACCTGCTCTGATGAAGTGCTTAACAAGCTTTACGAAAACGTAGTCCGTTCCGACCTTGCCAATCTTTATTACTTCCCTACAGATTGCCCTCACAGAGAAAAGAACGGCTGGACAGGGGATGCTTCCGTGTCTGCAAGAAGAATGATTCTTCACCTTAAAGCATCAAGAACACTTAAGGAATGGCTACGTAGCATTAAGGCAGCACAGAAACCCTTCGGTGAGCTTCCCGGCATTGTACCCACGGGAGATTGGGGTTACGGCTGGGGCAACGGTCCTTCATGGGATGCGGTGTGTGTTAATCTGCCTTACTACATTTATCGCTATGACGGCGATATTGAGGTAATAAAAGAAAATGAAGAGCTTATAGTTAAATACTTCGAATATGCCAAAACCAAGAAAGACGAAAATGGGCTTGTTGCATTTGGCTTGGGCGACTGGGTTTCTCCCGTAAAAGATGGGGAGGGCAACCCCAAAGCACCCCTTATAACCACCGACAGTATAGAACTTTACTACTGTGCAAGAAAGGCAGAGCACCTCTTTAAGGAAGCAGGACTAACAGAGTCAATGAACGCTATGAAAGACTTTGCCGATGCCATGTATAAGTCCATAAGAGATAACCTTATAGGCTACGACACAATGACAGTTTACGGTGAATGCCAGACCTGTCAGGCGTTTGCTCTTCAAGCAGGTATATTTACTGCGGAAGAAAAGGCAAAGGCAGAAGCAAGACTTGTGGATTTTGTTCACGAGGCAAATGACACCAACACAGGCGGTGTGCTGGGTGTTAACTACCTTTTCCGTGCTCTCAGCGAAGCCGGTGAGGCAGACCTTGCTTACAAGGTAGTTACCGAAAGTGAATGTAAAAATGATTTTGGTTACTGGATTAAAAAGGGTGCAACCTCTATGTGGGAGAGCTTCCACAACCTTGACGCAAACAGTGCCAAAGGTTATGCCATATCCTCACGAAATCACCACTTCTTAGGTGATATCGGCGGATGGTTTATAGAAGATATTGCAGGTATTAAGCCCAATCCCGATGCTTGCGATATTACATACTTTGAAATTTCGCCCAAGTTTATTGAGGCTATAGGCAGCGCATCTGCTCACTACGATTCCCTTTGCGGTCGCCTTGAAGTAAGTTGGGCAAGAGAAGGAGAGAAAGTTTGCCTTAATGCTATATCCCCCGAGGGCGTAAAGGGAAAGATTATTGCTCCGAAAGGATATGCATTTGAAGATGGCGCAAAAGAAAAAGAACTTTCGGAAGGAAAGTATATTTTTGTAAGGAAATAATGACATTCAAAAGGACACTCGTCGAAGTGTCCTTTTTGTTGGGAAATATATTAAATTTTGGTTTGTCGGGCTGAGAGATGTAAAAAAAGCGCAGACCGCAAAAAGGAATGGTACGGTAAAACAGCACAGATTAATGTAGGGCAGGGGCTTGCTCCTGCCGTTGGATTGTAGGGACCGGCGCCCACGACGGTCCTTTAATTCGAGTATCATCTGTCTTTTAGGACCGCACGGAGGTCGGTCCCTACATAATATCTTTACCTATGCAATAATCGAAAATGAGTACGTAATTGAGAACCGTTCGCCGTCGTCAAAACAACCTTCGCTATATTGCGCTTGCCATTCGGCAAGCATTCATCCGCTACGGTGTTTTTCCTCTCCCATTTGAGGCACGCTTCGCTACCACCTCAAACGGATACCCAAAATGCTCCGCTCAGGATGACATTTGTCGAGTTGGAACAACTCGACAAATGTCAATTTATCCAAACAAAAAACCCGCACTTGCTTGACAGCCGTACGGGTTTTTTAAAATAACAAATCAGTATATTCGCAAAGAAAATTTACAGAAGAACATAATCATCCTGTTTTCTTCTTTTGCGGGAGAGAATGTCTCTTAAAGTTACTCTTTCAAGGTAGTTCTCAATAACCTCCATTAGCCCCTGCCACACAAAGAGAGTATCACAGCCTCTTGCTCTTTCGCAAGTGTTAGTGTCACCCTCAAGACAGCTTACCGGTGCAAGACTACCCTCGGTAGCGCGAAGTACATCTGCCACAGATATGGCAATAGGTTCTTTTGACAATCTGTAGCCGCCCATAAAACCTCTGCCTGCAACAATGATACCTGCACTGTTTAATGCAGGAACGATTTGTTCAAGATACTTTTTGGATATGCTTTGTCTTTCGGAAATATCCTTAAGAGATACATAGCCGTCGCCTTGGTTTTCGGCAATATCTGCAAGCATTCTTAAGGCATATCTGCCTCTGGTGGATATCTTCATACATTCTACCTCGTTTATAAAGTAACTCTATAACCTAATAATACCATAGGTTTAGTATGATTTCAAGAGAAAAAAATTAAATCCGCAAAATTTTTATTATTTTACGGATTTTTTTGTTTATTTATCATATTTTTAACATAAATATATATTAGTTTTAAAAATTATTCTGTATCCATTCCACGGTTAAGTCAGGCCACTTGGAAATATCTTTATAGAACTTGCCAAGTCCGAGTCCGTGGCGACCGTCGGGGAAAATGTGCATTTCAAGCGGAATATTGTGTTTCTTAAGTCCCATTGCAAATTTAAGAGCGTGCTGCAGGGGAACTGTTTCATCATTTGCAGTATGCCATATAAAGCAAGGGGGTGTGTTTTCGTCAATTTGCGCATATGTAGTAAGCTTTTCTATCATTTCATAGCTTCTGTCGGTAAGCTTTGCACAGCACTCGGAAAGTCCGTCCTCTTCACGGGCGGAGGTTACTGCATAGCTAAGTATAGCACCTGCCACAGAAGGCGAAACATCGTCGTATTCATCCCCTATTTTGCTGTAATCCTCCAATGTAGCCACGCAGGAAGCAAGGTGTCCGCCTGCAGAGAAACCAATTACAAATATTCTGTTTTCGTCTACTCGATACTCCTCACAACGTGCTTTAATAAGCTTGATTGCCCTTTGGGCATCAGATAATGCACAGGGGAACATATTGGGGTAAAGTCTGTAGTTTACCACAAAGGCGTGAATGCCACTTTCGTTGTAAAACTTAGCAATATCCTCACCCTCATGCTCTGCCCTTACGTTGTAGCCACCACCGGGAAACACCACCACGGCAGGAAGCTTGTGCCAGGTCGGTACAAGATAAGGTGTCATTGAGTTTGGAGTATCGTATTCTTCGGTGTAATATGGGATTTTGTCTTCCCAAAGCTTAATATCCATTATTTTCATCACCTAAAACCTTCAATATGTAGGTTGCAATCGTCTTTGCAAATCCAAGTAACTTATCACATTCAATAAATTCATTTGGCTGGTGGGCTCCGCCTTTTGCGAAGAATTCTCTGCCTGCACCAAAGGCAAACGCCCTGCTGCTGCCGTATTTTGAAATAACCGAAAGGTCGGAAAGACACGAAGCACCAACGTGGAGTTCAATACCGTTGGCTTCTTTTGAAGCTTCTACCATAAGCCTTACATCCTCGCTGTCGGGTTCACAAAATACATAGTGGAAAAATCTTGTGGCAGGTTCAAATCCGTCTCCCACAATACCCAGAGGATCAAGTCTTTCTTTAATCTCTTCGTGAAGTTCCTGTAGCTCGGCAAATATTTCTTCCTTTGGTTTATCGGTATAGAACACAAAATGAGCCTCGCCCTTATCGAGGTCCAGACGCTCATCTCCGGCTTTTATTCCCATATATCTGAGGGATGTTCCCGGAATAACAGTTCCCTTATAAAATCTGTTTGCTTCAAGCTCTTCCCGTCTTCTTTTTTCAAACTTTTCAATAACTTCAAGTACAACAGGTATTCCCCAAGCTGTTTTTTTGGCACTGTCCACAGGATCTTTTGTGTGGAAGCGATATTTCAGTTCACATCCGCCGGAACCGCAATGCCATATCTGATTTTCCCTGCCGTCCATATTTACTATTCTTTCTGCAGGGTACTTCAGTACTGTAGATAAAGCACCGTGAGAACCACCGTTTTCTTCATCACAGTATGCACCAAAGAGCAGATTCTTTTTAGGTTTAAAGCCTTTTTCCTTTAAAAGCTTCATAACAAATAAAGCTGTTGCAATAGCGTACTTATCGTCACAGGCACCTCTGCCGTAAATTTTACCGTCTGCAATTTCCCCGGACAAAGGCTCTTTTTCCCAGTTTTTTAAATCTCCTATGTGCATAGTATCTATATGCGCCATAATCATCAATTCGTCTTTATCTTCCATTCCGCGGTATCTGGAAACAACATTATATCTGTTTTCTAAGTTTCTTCCGGGCATATAATCGGGATGTTTGTCAAAATCCTTTATATCCATAGGCGAGAAAATATCACTTTCAAGTCCCATATCCTCGCATACAGAATGAATGTACCTTGCACATTCTTCCTCGTTGCCGTATTCCACAAAGTTTTCGGAATTGATTTTTATAAGGGTGCTTAAAGTTTCAAAAAGTTCTTCCTTACGCTCATCCATAAGTGAGCACAATTCTTTTGGTGTCATATTAACCTCCCAAATATTTAATACATTGATGTAGTTTAAACAGTTGCATTATAACAAATTTTTGAATTTATTATTCAAGACTATTATACCTCACTTTAGCAGGTTTTTCAACACAAAAAAACTCCCCACACAAAATGTGTAGGGAGTTTTGTTATCATATATTTAATTTAATAACTTAAATTATTTAATGATAGAAGATACAACACCGGAACCAACGGTTCTACCGCCTTCACGGATAGCGAATCTTAAACCTTCTTCGATAGCGATAGGAGTGATAAGTTCAACTTCCATTGTTACGTTATCGCCGGGCATACACATTTCAACACCTTCGGGGAGCTTGATTACGCCTGTAACGTCTGTTGTTCTGAAGAAGAACTGAGGTCTGTAGTTGTTGAAGAAAGGTGTATGTCTACCACCTTCATCTTTGGTAAGAACGTAAACTTCGCCCTTGAAGTGTGTGTGAGGGTTGATGGAACCAATCTTAGCGAGAACCTGTCCTCTTTCGATTTCGTTTCTCTGAACACCTCTTAAGAGTGCACCAACGTTGTCACCTGCCTGAGCTTCATCAAGCATCTTTCTGAACATTTCAAGACCTGTGATAACAACTTTTCTGGATTCATCTGTAAGACCAACGATTTCAACTTCGTCACCAACGTGAGCAATACCTCTTTCAACTCTACCTGTAGCAACTGTACCACGGCCTGTGATAGAGAATACGTCTTCGACAGGCATAAGGAAGGGCTTGTCAGCCATTCTGTCAGGTGTGGGGATGTAGCTGTCAACAGCATCCATGAGTTCCTTAATGCAAGCATATTCAGGAGCATCGGGATCTTCGGAGCCGGATTCGAGAACGCCAAGAGCAGAACCCTTAACGATCGGAATATCATCACCCGGGAATTCGTATTCGGAGAGAAGGTCTCTGATTTCCATTTCAACTAACTCGAGAAGCTCGGGGTCGTCAACCTGGTCAACCTTGTTCATGAATACAACGATGTAGGGAACACCAACCTGTCTAGCGAGAAGGATGTGCTCTCTTGTCTGGGGCATGGGACCATCAGCAGAAGAAACAACGAGGATAGCACCGTCCATCTGAGCAGCACCGGTGATCATGTTCTTAACATAG
>CAYXPV010000038.1:0-10388 GCA_964467285.1 uncultured Oscillospiraceae bacterium | reverse complement strand
CCGGTGAAGATATCAACATCTTCGTTGTAGATACCGAAGTTTACTCCAACACAGGCGGACAGGCTTCCAAGGCTACTCCTACAGCTGCTGTTGCTAAGTTTGCTGCTTCTGGTATGAAGACAAAGAAGAAAGACCTTGGTATGATTGGTACAACCTACGGTTACGTATACGTTGCTCAGATTGCTCTCGGTGCTGATATGAACCAGACACTCAAAGCAATCAAAGAAGCTGAAGCATATCCCGGTCCTTCACTTGTTATCGCATATGCTCCCTGTATCAACCACGGTATTAAGACAAAGGGTGGTATGGCTAACTCTATTGCTGAAGAAAAGATGGCTGTTCAGACAGGTTACTGGCACCTCTGGAGATACAATCCTCTCCTTGCAGCAGAAGGCAAGAATCCCTTTACTCTTGATTCTAAAGAACCTACAGGTCAGATTAGAGATTTCATGATGAACGAAAACCGTTATCTCATGCTCCAGAAGGCATATCCCGAAGTTGCAGAGCAGCTCTTCGACAAGGCTGAAAAAGACCTCGTAGAAAGATATGAAAACTACAAGAGAAAAGCAAAGGAATATGATTGCTAATTCTTATAGTTTAAAGTTTTAAATGTTATTTTCGGCGGACTTGAATTTAAGTCCGCCGAAATTTCATTTTATTTATTATACTTGCTGATGCATTTTGACAGCAGAAGTGAGTATATTATTTAATAAGAATATTTTGAATGTTGCAGCGGGATTTAATGATTTGGATGTTGCTGCAGTATTTAAAATGAAAGCGGGTACATTAAATATGAGTAAAATATTGTTTAATAAAGGTTATGTCATAACATTAGTTGTTGTTATGGTTACATTGATATGCTTTTCAGGATGTGGTACGGATTCTCTTGAAGGCAGTAGTGCTATAGCTGAGGGTGTCAGCGTGTGTTCCGTAGATGTTGGCGGAATGACGGTGGAAGAGGCAACAGCAGCTCTCCAAAAGAAAGTTTCTTCATTGGGTGAGGTTGTCTTGAACTTTGAGTGTGAAGGTACTAAGTTTTCGGTTTCTTCTGAAGAACTGTCGCTGAAGTTTGACAGCAAGAAAACTGCCGAGAGAGCATATAAAGTAGGCAGAGGCGAGGACAAAGAAAATAATAAAAAGGTTGTGGCTGAAGCCAAGGACAAGGGCTATAGTGTAAATCCTGTGTTTTTCTTTGACGAAAGCAAGCTTTTGCTCACTGCCAATGACTATTGTGCAGATAAGATTTCCGATCCTTCACCCATGAATGTGGAAATCGGTGAAGATTGTCTTATAATCAGAAATGCTATGTCCGGTATGGTTGTAAATATGGATAAAGCCAAGGCTTCTATTGAAGCTGAGCTTAGCGACCTCAAATCGGATAAATCCATTAAGCTTTATATAGAAGAAGTAACTCCCGAAAATCTGACTTTTGATGAGTTCAAAAAGGAATATCTGCGTGATGCAAAGGATGCCGTATATACCAAAAACGGTGACAACCACAACATAGAACCCGAGGTTATCGGAATTAAGTTTGATGAGGCGGAAGCCAAGAAAATATTTGATGCAAATAAAGATTCCAAGGATGCCTACACTATACCTGCGGAGATAACCCGTCCCGAAATTACAGCCAAAGCTCTTGAGGATAAGTATGTAAACAATATTCTGGCTTCCTATACCACATCTTTTGCCGGAAGCTCTCAGGGCAGATGCACTAATATTAAACTTGCGTGCGAAAAAATTGACGGTTATGTGCTTAATCCCGGAGACAGATTTTCTTACAATAGGGTAGTGGGTCCCCGAACAGCCGCGGCAGGATTTAAGATGGCTCACGTGTATGTCGGTAACCAGGTGGTAGACGGTATAGGTGGCGGAATTTGCCAGGTTTCGTCTACGTTATATAATGCTCAGGTTCTTGCGGATTTAAAAACAGTATCCAGAAGAAATCATTCAATGCCCGTAAGTTATGTTCCTCTCGGCAGAGATGCTACGGTTTCCTACGGAAGTATAGATTATGTTTTTGAAAACAACAAATCATATCCCGTAAGTATCAGATGTTCTATATCCGGAACCAGTCTTACAATTTCCATTGTGGGCTCAGAGCCCATGGACTATACTGTAGAGTTTGTTTCTTCATATAATTCCACCGTTCCGTTCTCTACCGTTAAGGTGGATGATCCTCAGCTTGCACAAGGCGAGGAGAAGGTTATAACTGCCGGCTCTAACGGTTCTTTATATGACAGCTACAGAGTTTACAAAAAGAACGGTGTGGAATATGACCGAAAGTATGAAGCAAAAAGCCGTTACCAACCTACGGCGCAGAAAATAGCGGTAGGTACAATGGTTGTGGATTCCGAAGTGACAGACAAGCCTGCAGATGAAGAAACGGATTTAAAAACAGATGATGTCACAGATGTTGAAAATCCCGAATCGGAAGAAAAAATTGCCGATGATGAGAATATTGAAGAGGAAGAAAAGGGTATTGACAATGCGGCAGATGAAACCGTTGAGGAAGGTTTTGATTCTGATGTCCGAAAATCCGAAGATACAGCGGAAGAACAATAGAAAACCAAAATGCAAGCAGCAATATGTGCTGTTTGCATTTTTTATTGTGACAAAAAAGTGAAATATTATTATTTTTCTTGATTATAGATGTGGTTTATAGTATAATCAATAATGGATTAACATCGGATTGGAGTACAGTTTTAACGGAGGGAACAAGTTATGAACTTTAACAAAATTTATGATGAACCTTATGGCCTTGAAATGCCCTATATGCCTTCGGAAGGATATGCTTCTATGCAAAATCCGCCCAACTTTACATGGAAAAAGGATAAAAACGCCTTAAGCTATGATGTAAAGGTGTGCAAAGATTACCTTTTGTGCGATGTGGCATACAGCATGGAAGGTGTGCAGAATAATTACTGCAATTTTGACACAGTTTTTGAAACGGATGTTACATACTTTTGGTCCGTACGTGCAAATTACGACGGTAATAATAAGGGCAGTTGGAGTCCGGCTATAAGTTTCCGCATAAGAAACGATGCCTATCCCTTCCCTGTGGCTTCCATAGATGAACTTTTAAAAAGGATACCCGCATCTCATCCCAGGATTCTCGTTACTCCGGACACCTTGGATGAATTTAAGGGTTACAAGAACAAAACACCGGGTGCAAAAAAGATATACGATTACTACGTAAATCTTGCTGAGGAATATGTTTGCAAGTTTAAGTCCGATGATATAGATTTTGAAGAAACGGTATTTTATACCGAGTTTGGACCCGAATATGCCGAATGGGGAATGTATCTTCAAAAATTCCGCTGGGAGTCCCTTACCTTAAGCGGCATCTGTGACGTTTGTGCCTATGCTTACCTTATGACCGGCAGAAAGGAATTTGCCGAGGTTGCCAAGGCAGGACTTCTTGCTATGAGCGAATGGTGCGTAAAGAGGGATTCGGACGGCAAAATAATATATGATGAAAATGGTAAAATGATGTACGATCCCGACGGCCATACTTCTTATAAGAATCAGGATCAGGTACACAGACAGCTTGTGTACAGAAGCGCTATGGCGTATGACTGGATATATGATGTGTTAAACGATGAGGAAAAAGCAAAAATCCTCAATATGATTGAAATCCGCACCGAGGTAATGGATTATCTTATGGGTTCTCTTACCGATTCGCCCTTTGACTCCCATGGATGGACAGCCTTCGGATACATTGGTATAATTGCAGTTGCTTGTTACGGAGAACTTCCGAAAGCAGATATGTATTTAAGGGAAATAATTCCTGCATATACTGCACTTCTTCCTCCATGGAGCTATCAGGACGGCGGTTGGAGCCAGGGTACAGACTACTGGCAGTACAGTACCTTCTTTGCTCAGGAGTTTATGGATGTACTTGCAAGAGCAGGTATACTTAACCTTTATGATGAAGCTTGGGCAAAAAATGAATACCTCTGGACAATGTACGCATATCCGGCAGGTTCTTACGGTTCTTTTGGCGACCAGTCCAACAGAATGTTCCCCGGTGCCAATGCAAGGGAGCCGTTTTCGGCATCTACCCTTATGAATCACGCTTACTACAGCAATAACCCTTATGCTTTGTGGCTTGCAAAAGAGATTGGTACAGATACCGATACATTGTTTGACTCATATTTCACAGAAGCGGTGTCCGTGGAAGCGAAATCTCCTTCGGATCACCCGTTGGCACATTGGTTTAAGGATATTGACTGGGTTGTAATGACAGATTCTATAGAGGACAGAGAAAGAGTACAGATGACATTTAAATCTTCACCCTATGGCTCTTTCAATCATTCACACCCCGACCAGAATTCCTTTATAATTCAGGCATACGGCGAAAATCTTGCCATAAAGAGCGGTTACTATGATGCATATCACACTATCCATGACTCCACAATTACAAGGGCAACCTTCAGCCATAATACAATAACTGTTGATGGCGCCAAAGGACAGAGTGACGATAATTTCCACGCCAATGGCAAAATCATTTCCTTTGCCAACTGTGAGGATTTCTCTTCGGTAACCGGTGATGCAACGGGTGCCTACAATAATATAAAGGTAGGTAACTTTACCAGAACACCCGAAGCACTTCAGGGGGAACTGAGTAAGTTTACAAGAACCATGCTGTATATTCGCCCGGACGTGTTTATTACCGTGGATAAGCTTAATGCAAAGGATAAATCCTCCTTTGAATGGTGGCTTAACTCCGAACATAAAATGCAGTATACGGATAGCACCGCATGCATAAAGGAAGGAAAAGCCTGCCTTGATACAAAAATACTGTATCCGGAAAATGTAAAGGCAAGATACTATGAAGGCTTTGTTAATCCCATAGACGGCAAGCATTACCCTGCAACGGGCAGATGTCTTGGATGGAACGAGCAGGACAGGATTTGCTTTGCAACGGACCCTGTGGATAAAACAGCCATAGTTTCACTTATGAATGTGCATAAAGAGGGTATAAATCCGCCGGAGTACAAAATTGATAAGAAAGATAATGTGATAAAGCTTACTTTTGAAACTGCAGAGGTGTACATAAATCTCACAGAGAAAGTTGTGTCCTGCGAAGATATAACCTTTGACGGTGATGCGGTTGTAATTTCTGCTGATACCTATATGCTTTCAAACGGAAGTCTGCTTGAGGTTAACGGCAAATCCGCTATAAAGTGCAGCGAAAAGACTACCTGCACTGTAAGCGGAGGAGGAATTTCCTTTGCTTCCGACAGTGCAGATTGCAAAATAGAAGTAAGCAAAGAATATTTTGATATAAATTCAAAAGACGAGATTACCGATGTGTTTGGAAATCCCATAAGCCTAAAAGGCGGTGCAGAAGTAACAGTCAAAGAGGGGACAGTTGAGGTAACCGCACAAAAGGGCTACTATGAGTGGGTTATAAAATAAGAAATGAGGAAAAAGAAATGAGAAAAAAGTGTTGTGCAGCCCTGCTTGCGGTTGTAATGGTGGTGTCTCTTCTGCCCTTGGGGGCAATGGCGGCAGAATACACCTGGCCTACCTATACCACCACGAACAGAATGCCCTTTCGCCCGGAGAACAACTATGTTTCCGAGCAGAATCCCCCGAATTTTACATGGAGTAATATGGGCGGAAATGCCTCGAGCTATGAGCTTGAGGTAGCATCCGACAACGCATTTGAAACTATTGCTTACTCCAAAACCGGTATAGTAAACAACTACTATAATATGCCGGAAACTCTCAATGCCGGAAGCTACTATTGGTGGCGTGTAAGGTATATTGGCAAAGACGGCACTCCCAGTGCATGGACAGAAGTAAGAAAATTCCGCATAGACCCGGATGCTTACGAGTTTGTGTCCCCCGATATAGAAACACTCCTGGGCAGAATTCCGAGTGAGCACCCGAGAATTCTTACAACACCGGATACTCTGGAGGAATTCAGAAGCTACAGAAAAGATAATGAGGTATCCAATAACACCTACAAAAACTTTTTAAGCATAGCAAATAACTATGTAAAGAACTATGAAGCGGGCACCCTTGACCTTACCGAGCCTGCATATGCTCCTCCCGAAGATGCTACGGCGGCACAGCTTGGAGTGTACAGTCAGCAGTACAGAGGTAAGGTGACTTCTCTTGCAAGCTATGCCAGAAATGCGGCATTTGCTTATCTTCTTTCCGATGACACCGTTGCAAACAAGGCAAAGTTTGCTGTTGTGGCAAAGGAAGCCATAATGAACGCCCTTCCCATAAGCTTTGCTCCCGATGTATACGGCGATATGGCTTATGATATAAGCCATCCTGCCTCCTACAAAAGCCAGGATCAGATTTTTCGTGAAATAACCTACAGATGTGCTATGGCATACGACTGGATTTACGATACACTTACGGAAGATGAAAAGGAAGTTATCCTTTTTTATCTTAAAAAGAGAGTAGATGTAATGTCGGGATTGCTTACATCTTTGGAAAGCACTCCCTACAACTCTCATGGCTGGACCTGCTTTGGCTTTCTTGGTATCACAGCTATTGCCACCTACGGTGAAATTCCCGAGGCAGAAGGCTGGCTTGAAACCATAATTCCTGCTTACACCGCTATGCTTCCTCCCTGGAGTTATCAGGACGGCGGATGGTGCCAAGGTACCGACTATTGGCAGTATTCCACCATGACTAACCACGAGTTTATGGACGTACTTGTCTTGGGTGGCATCATAGACCTGTACAAGCAGGCGTGGGCGCAGAATGAATATCTCTGGACTCTCTATGCTTACCCCAACGGCTCCTACGGTTCCTTTGGTGACCAGTCCAACAGAACAAAGGCATCTACCGGATATTCCATGAATTCCGTAGCAAACGAAGCCTACTTCAACAAAAGCGGCATCGGCAAGTGGCTTGTGGAGAGCTTCGGAAGTAAGTTTTCTGTCGGCACATTAGACACCTACTATACAGCAAGACTTGATGATATAGAAAGCGAGGCACCTACAGACTATCCTCTGGGACACCAGTTCAAGGACATCGGCTGGGCGGTTATGACTGATTCTCTTGAGGATCCCGGCAGAATACAGATGACCTTTAAGTCCTCTTACTGGGGTTCTTTCAATCATTCTCACCCCGACCAGAATGCTTTCATTATTCAGGCGTATGGAGAGAATCTTGCAAACAAAAGCGGTTACTATGATGCATATCACACAGAGCACGACTCCACCATTACAAGACCTACCTTTGCTCACAATACCATTACCGTAGATGGCGGCAAAGGTCAGCTTGACGACAGCATAGAGGCAAAAGGTGAGCTTACACAGTTTGTAAGCCAGATGGACTTTGACTCTGTAACAGGCGATGCTACAGCTGCATACAGATACGTAAACGGCAATTCTATTGTATCGACAAATCTTACCCCGGACAGCGTAAAGGGAAGACTTGATAAGTATGTCCGTAATATTGTATATATCCGTCCCGGTGTTTTCGTGGTAATAGATGACCTCAAGGCATACGACAGTGCAAATGGAGGCACCTCCTCCTTTGAATGGTGGCTTAACGCTGAACACGAAATAGAATATACCAATAACTATGCTCTTCTTTCCGAGGGTGTGGCACGCCTTGAAGCAAATGTGGTGTATCCCACCAACACCAAGGCTACATACTATGATGGGTTCTATAGCCCCATAGATGGAGAACATTATCCTGCTTCCGGTAACTATGTGGGTAAGAATGAGCAGCGTAGAGTGATGTTTGCCACCGACAAGGTTTCCGAAACAAAAATGGTAGTTACCATGAGTGTATTTAAGGAAAATGAGGAAGCTATGCCCGTATCTACAGAGTACGTTTCCGACGGCGCCTGCCTTAAGCTTACCTTTGGTGACGGTACCGTGTGTCTTGTAAACCTTGGCGAAGATAATACCGAGGTTTCCGACGGCATCTATACCTTTAAGGGTGATGCTCTTACCTACAATGAATACAGCTTTGTTCTTACCAACGGAACCATGGTTAAACAGCAGAAAACTGCAGGAAGCAGAGCAATAACCCTTGTAGATTCCGAGAGAATGTGTACCATAGCTATAGGACACAATCAGATAGCTTTTGATGTAGTGGGTGCAGGCGATGATGCCGACAAATACACCAAGGGACTTATGCTTAACAACGGAAATGAATTTATAGATATAAGTTCAAAGGAAGAACTTGTTGATCTTAAGGGCAGAATACCGTCAAAGGAAACCGGTTTTGTGGATTCGGCGGTAACATCGTCAAGAATAAGACTTTACCCCGACGAAGGCCACTATATGCTTCTTGCCAGCGGCTCCAGTATAAGTGTAGAGGGTATGGTGCCCAAAAAGGTGTCACTTACCCGTGTGGACGATTCCACAATGAATGTAGTCTGGGACGAAAAAGCGGCATATGACTATGACATAATAATAAACAACACAATTTACGAAGGTGTATCTTCACCCTATGCAGTAGATGTATCCGGTGATGACACTGTATACAATATTGCCGTAAGAGCAAAATCCGGCAACATCGTAAGCCCATGGAGCAGTTATGTGTTTATGTCACCGTTTATAGAGAATACTTACTCCTATGTAAACTATATTAAGCTTGACGGAGAAATCAAGGCAGAGGTGTTTTCGCCAAATCCCGGTAAAGAAGATTTAAAGCTTACTATGGCGGTATATGATAGCGAGGACACACTTCTTGATATGTATCCTCTTACCGAAGACGAAAATATGTATACCGTAACAGCCCCTGCCCCCGATAATGCCAAGGCAAAGGTGTTCCTCTTGGTAAATGAAAGGTTGAAGCCTGCAACTCCTGTTGCGGTGATGGATTCCAACAATCTGAATTTAAAGAGCCTTGCCGCAGACGGTGCAGAGATTGAAGGATATTCACATTTCAGAGATGAATACACCGTAACTCTTGACGGCGGAAATATGTACATGCCTGCAATTACTGCAGTTGCCGAGGATAATGCAACCCGTGTAAGCATAACTCACGATTATCCCAATATGTGTACATATATAACACTAACCGCCCAGGATGAAAGTCAGAGAGTAATAACCGTAAACTACGAGATTGAATACGAAGATATTCACGTGGTTTTGGGTGCCGATACCGAAGAGGACTTTAAGGATGATACCGGCAGAAGTCTTGTTGACGGTGTTCGTAACGGTAAGGTTTCCACGTCAGCGGTAGGCACACTTACATGGGATATAGTAAAGGTGGATGCTGCTTTAGGAACCGAAACACACCTCGAAAGCAAATCGGCAGACCTTAAGGTGTACACCAATATAGCACCTCACTTAAGTGACGGTACCGTAGGCTCCAGACTTACAAGTGACCGTAGTCCCAACGGCGGTAACCTTACGGAGTATACCAATCCTCCCAGGGAATTTTGGGGCTATGACCATATACTGTTCCCCAATACTCACTTATGTTCACTTGAAGGAACATACAGCGGTGCCAGTGTACATAATGCCAAGGCAACCTTTACCCTTTCGGAAAATGCAGAGGTTGTAATTATTGCAAAATCAGCAAATGACAATCTCCTTGAACAGGGCTTTACCAAAGAAGTTCTGGCAGCACCTTCCAACGGAAGATACCTTGATGCCGTAGGTCCCGAGGATTATTACTACAATGTATATCTCCTTGGCAAGAATGCAAGCGATGTAACTTCTGCAACCGACTTAAGGCCCAAAACCTACGAGGTAGCGGAAGACTGGGTAAATGTTGATGCTATAGGCAGTAACAAAACGGTTCAGGACTACATTGACAAAGGATATGTAAAGGATAATTTTGTGGTTAACGCCACTAACGGTACATGTCTTAAATATGCAAATGTAAACATGTATCTTTATAACTATGTATACAAAAAGACATTTGAAGATGTAATAGGCAGTAAGGAAGTCACTATAGATTTCGGTGACTACAGCACTGTCGCAAACCGTATGGTAGTGGTTGTAAGACCTGTAACACCGCGTATGCCCATAGATAATTTCAAATATAACGGCGCTCTTAAGTTTACCGACCTTACAGACGAACAAAAGGGTACGGACGATGCAAACGGTCATTCATATCTTAATGCGTATAGTTCGCTTCCCGTGGCAAGAACATTTACAGAGGGTGCAGTTGCATATATTGATAACAATTCTTATACCATTGGCGGAATTGATCCTATGCTTGGCATAGATGGAGCATACTTTGTGCCTCCTCACTACAATGTAGCAAGCACCAGTACACTCAACAACTGGGTGAGAGCTTATTATTACGGTCTTGCATCTTGTGGAGGTTATGACTATCCCGAATTTGACAAAACGCCTCAACCGATGTATGAGTTTGACTTAAATACAGATTCTACATTGTACATATTAACCTATGGTGAAAGACCTGCATTTATAGACGATACATGG
>CAYXPV010000037.1:1007-10580 GCA_964467285.1 uncultured Oscillospiraceae bacterium | reverse complement strand
CATAGTCACTTATTTCAAAGGGTGTTGGGTTATACACAAATATTCCGCCCTTTGTGTTAAGTGCGGCTTTAACAGCTGAAAGAGCATTATCCGTTACCTGTCTGCCATCCTTTAATATTTCGGCGTATTCCTTGTCGGTAACATCATAAACCGCTTTTATGGAAGAACCGGGAATAATATCGTGGAACTGATTTAAAAGCATTGTTATATGGTGTTTTCTGAGTAATTCTTGAGGATAATCCCCACCGCAGAGAAGCATATCGATAACTGCAGCCGTTTCCGCCTCCTGATAAAGAAGCTCGCTTTTGCGGTTGTTCTTTTTATTCTTCGCCATAGAGGTGTATGTACCTCTGTGCATTTCAAGATACATTTCACCTATCCAGCGAGGTCTTGAGTATTCTTCGGTGTTGGCATAAAATTCCTTTTGAACCTGGTCAAAATGGTCTCCACCCTTTTTAACAACAGTTTTGGGCATACCGGGTATACCGTACTGAAGTCTGCGGTGATTTTCCATCATTTCATAGGTAGTACCGCCGCCACCGTCACCAAAACCAAAGGTAGCAAGACAAGTTCCTGTTATATCCTTATCCTTAAACTGATCCCACATAGTTTTTATTCTTTCCGGAGTAAGGTTAAGTACATACCAGGGTATAAGGTTAGCAAATACACGGCTACCGTCTATACCCTCCCATTCAAACACATCGTGAGGCAGTTTATTTGTTTCGTTCCAGTTCATCTTGGTTGTAAAGAACTGTGTAACTCCTGTTTTTCGAAGAATCTGAGGAAGTGCACCGCTGTAGCCAAATACATCGGGAAGCCATAGTATTTTGTTGTCAACACCAAATTCTTCCTTCATAAAACGTTTACCGTACATAATCTGACGTACAAGACTTTCGCCGCTTATTAAGTTGGTGTCGGCTTCAAGCCACATAGCGCCTTCCGCTTCCCATCTGCCCTCTTTGATTTTTTCCTTAATCCGGTCGTATAATTCGGGGTCATTTTCCTTAACGTGCTGATAGAGCTGAGGCTGGCTGGACATAAACATATAGTCCTCGTAGCGCTTCATAAGATTAATAACGGTGGAAAAGCTTCTTTGTGCCTTTTCCCTTGTCTGTGCAACCGTCCAGAGCCACGCCACATCTATGTGGGTGTGACCTATTATATCAAAATTAGCCTCGGTGTCTGCAGAACAGATTTTGCCGTAAAATTCATCCTTCATATAGCCCAGAGCAGCATCAATACATTTATAGAAATCCTCGGAATAATACTCTCTTAAATCAAGAAGCAAAGTTGCTCTGTCAAGACCCTTGCGTATTTTTAAGTAATCGGTGGAATCCTCATTGAGTAACACCATACATTCGTAGGGAACGCTTATATCGTAATAAAGAGCTTCAATACGTAAATCTACTGTTTCAAGACTTGGCACAAAGCAGAAGTCTCCACCCTCCATACCGGTATAAAGATACATATATACATCATAGATTTTATTAAATTCGAGAGGTAACCATGTGTGATTGGTGTCCATTGCCTGAACTGTTTTGCCATCTATAAACACGGTAACCTGGGGATTTTTGGCATCCCAGAGCCCTTCTCTGCCAGTTTTAACACAAAGTCTGGGTTCGCTGGTTTCCCTCGGATTTCCGGTTTCGAACCGGACATGAATCCAATAGTGATTGTCAATACCGCTGTACCGTTCAAGCTCTCCTGCCTTACGCCATGGAGCATCTGCTCCCGGAGGAGTATTAGTCTTCTTGTATTCGGGACACTCCACAACTTCGTAGTCCAACAGCCTTTTATCAACAACCTTAAGAGTATTAAGTCTGTTTTTCATAGCTAAGATTTTTTCTTTAATAAAATCCATTATTACACCACCTCTTATAAGAATTACATATATTCTACACCCAATTTTATTCTCTTTCAACTGTTGACGTGATATTATTTTTATGTTATTGTGATATTGGTGATTATTATGGAAATCAAAATGCTTGACAAAGAGGTTCATACAAATATCAGAAGAGGCTTTCTGTGCAGATATGTACGAAGTGACACAGAATACTTCCGTCCTCATTATCACAACTATTACGAATTATTCATTGTACTTAAAGGCAATGTATGCCATATAGTAAACAAAAAAGAGCAACAACTGTCACCGGGGGAATTATTATTTATACGTGACTTTGATATTCATGACTACAAGAGTGCAGACGGAAAATACTTTGAATTCTTAAATATTGCTTTTACTGCAGACAATTTTGATGATATGACAAAATACTTAGGCAAAAAGTTCCCTGCCGAAAATCTCTTAAAAGCAGAGCTGCCTCCGGTTATTTACCTTTCCGATAGAGAAAAGGAAAAACTCTTTTATGCTTTTACCGAGCTTGGAAGCTACCGTGACGATGAAACAGCCAAAATAAAATTCCGCACTCTCATACTCGAAGTGTTTATGAAGTATTTTTTCGACTACACGGAAGATAAAACAGAAATACCTCTGTGGCTTGAAATAACCGTGGAAAAAATGAAAAAGCCGGAAAACTTTGTAAAAGGAAATCAGAGAATGTATGAAATAAGCGGCAAAAGTCGCGAACACTTGTCACGTTCACTAAAAAAATACTACAATACCACCGTTATGGAACTGGTAAATTCATTACGGCTTGAATATTGCATCAATCTGCTTTCTCACAGTAACCTTTCCGTGACGGATATATGCTTCGAGTGCGGATTTGAAAATGTTTCCTGGTTTTATAAAGTTTTTGAACGCAAATACGGCACTTCTCCGTCCAAATACAGAAAAAATCATTGAAATCATGCTTGAAAAGTGCTATGATAATTTAAGAATTGTGAAAGGAGCGACAGCAATGATAGATCCCGTAATATTAAGAGATACAAAAAAAGAGGAATGGCCGGAAATAAGGAATAGGATTCTAAAAAGAATTCTGGATAATTTCGGTACACCTCCATTTGAAATAAAGCCCGTAAAGAATAATTTTACTGAACTTGAACGATACGAAAATCACGGACTTACCCATATAAAAATCAAGTATGAAGTATGGGACGAATTAAGCAAAGAAGCCATAATCGTACTTCCGGAAAACTTTGACGAAAATAAAACCTACCCCGCCGTGGTTACAATCCACGGAACAAACGGAAATGTGGGCAAATACGGTATGCTGGATGTTCCGGACACCACTCCCAACAGAGCATATGCAATTGAACTTGCAAAAAGAGGTTATGTAACCATATCACCCGATCAGTTCGGCTTTGGAACTCAAATGGAGGATTCCCAATACAAGGCATATTTCGATTCGTTCTACGACAGATATCCCGACTGGTCATACAGTGGTGTAAGACTTCTTTGCCACATGAGATGTGTTGACGTTCTTATGCAGCTTAACTACATCCAAAAAGATTCAATCGGAGCAATGGGTAATTCTCTGGGCGGTTGTGCAGTAATGTATCTGACAGCATTTGACGAAAGAATAAGTGCAACTGTGCTTTCCACGGGTATAAGTCCATGGGTAACCAATATTTACCGTTCATTAAACAGAGAAAAACAGCTTGATCCTCAACATACAGATGCCATGAAAGTGCGCGGTATATCGCCATGGGAATTAAACGAAATGCTTTCACTGTGTGCGCCAAGACCTATTATGTGTCTTGAACCTTTTAATGATCCGTACAACCCGGACATAATGCCAACATTTGAATGTGTAAAGAGAGCCTGGGAGGTATACAATCTTCTCGGAGTGCCGGAAAAAGCTACAATATCCGTTCATGGTGACGGTCACGACACAGTACCCGAAGTAAGGAATATGGCTTACGACTGGTTTGACAGATTCTTAAAATAATATACGAGTTAAAAGAAAAAGGTGCGTAAATAATTTGTTTTGAATTATTTACACACCTTTTTACTTACATTGCTTTGTATATTATAAGCTCGCTTGTAAGGCTTCCGTCAAGGGCTACCCTTATACCGTTTTGACACATATCATAGCCCGAAAGTGTAACCTTTGCACCGCTGTTATCAAATGTAACCTCGTAAGACTTGGAAACATCAATTCCACGGGGATAAACCATTGTCGCAGGCTCCTGTACATCACAAAGTCCGAAAACACCTATTATACCGCAGGAAGAATCCTCCGAGCTTCTTTCGAGTATCATTATGCCCTTTGGCTCGGTACCGAAGCACTCGGGAGTATGGTGGTAGATTTTGCCCGTTGGAGCGTAAGGGCGCACAAACTCCTTATATATGTCAAAGGTATGCTTTATAAAATCAATCTGCGCCGGATTAAACTCACTTCCCACACAGTTATAGGTATTGGTAGTAGGTCTGCCGAAAATACAACGTCTTGCCTGAAAATCAAGGGATGCCCTTGTGTGGCTGTTCATTCCGCCTACAAGTCCGTCCACCTTTTCGGGAGGGAGAACCATTGTCATGCCGTTGGTTATTGCTACACTTCTTGGTGCTACCTGCCAGTCGGTAACCCAGGTGTGGGTAAAATTCTTTACAAAATCAAGACTTGTTCTTCTACCGCCGGAGGCACAATTTTCAAATACTACTTTGGGGTATTTAAGACGAAGCCTTCTGTACATTTCGCAGGTTGCCTTGTAGTATTCATATTCTCCGCTGTACTTTTTGCCATCTTTTTCCAAAATTACGTTTTGCTCCATATTGAAATCCAGTCGGAACAAATCAAGCTTGTAATCCTCTATAACACGGCCTATCTCCCCTTCTACCCATTTTGCGGCTTCGGGGTTTGTCATATCTATAAGTCTTGTTTCATTGTCATAGTAATTCTTTGCCATCCATTCGGGATGCTCTTTGCGAATTTGGGCATTTTGTCCTATGGATTCCGCTTCCATCCACAAACCAAATAAAAGACCTTTGGAGTGGGCATAATCTCTGAACTTTGCAAAATCATTGCCGTACTTTTCCTTATCGGGGTACCAGTTTCCGCAGCCTTCTTTCCATCCGTCTATTTCCTCTCCGGCAGGAAGATACCATCCGGCATCTATAATAAAGGTCTCTGCCCCCACCATAGCCGCGGTGTCAATAAAATGCTTTGCGGCTTCAAAATTCATTATTCTTTCGGGGCCCATACCTGCTTCCACAAGTCCGCACCGTGCCATATGACCTTCAGGAAGAGTAAACACACTTTTTCTTGTATGAGCGTGCATCATATTTACCGCATCATCCAAAGAACCGTTTATCATCGTAATGTGAACCTCGGGGCTCACATACACTTCACCGGGGTTAAGGAGTGCTATGGGCTTTGCTGCATCTACCGCCACATTAAATTCAAGCTTTGAAACCTCATTATCTTTATCGAGTTTAAAGTTTATGTCATAACCGCCTGTCCATGCAAGCTGACAGAACATAAGAGTTCCCAGGGCATTGTTTTTCAGCATAAACATAGGATGGCGAAAAGCATCGGCTTTGTATCTGCCACAGAAACCGGATTCACCAATGGGTAACTTGTTCCATTTAAAAAGTCCCTCCTGCCCCCAGAGTGCGCTTTCAAAATATCCTAAAGAATAAAGGCTATCCACATTGGAATCCGCAACATACTCGTGAGGATTTCTTATAAGCTCCACACCACCGCACATTGGCGAGATGCCGTTTATGTCGATGACATTTTGCGACTTATTGGCAAAGGTTATGTATCGTGTCATAACAGAAGTACCGTCAAGAACGGTATGAACCTGTACCTCGGCAGATGTCATTTTGTCCGTCAATGTAAGAAAACAATGGAGCACATCGGCACCGTTTTCAAGCTTTTCTTCCATTGTTTCAAAATCTATGTACTCCCAATTTTCAAGAGAAGCAGCATTATTCAATACAATGGAAAATGCAGAAGGTGAAGTAAATTCACTGTTATCAAATCTGGTATTTATACCGTCAAGGACATTCAGAGTATACCCTGCAGTGTTCCAGCCTGCAGACATATATCTGCCCTCTGAAAGAACCTCCTCGTACACGGTACTGCCGAAACGGAAGGAAAAAACTTTATCTTCACCGTCGGTAAAGGTATGTACATTTTTAAAATCGTTGTTTAAAAATTTGTTATTCATAAAACCGCCTCCTAAATACAAAGACAAGCTATGGAAGCTATGCCAAAGCTCAAGCCTATCCATTGTTTGCCGGAAAGCTTTTCTTTAAAGAAAAGCATTGAAGCAAGTATATTAAACATTATTATACCGCCATTAACTATGGGGAAAAAGATTGCGCTATCCACAACACCCGACAAATATAGATTAAGAACATTGTTTACCGCAACGCCAACACCGGTTACTGCAAAGATAATACATATGGTTGCTATCAGTCTTGCAGGTTTTAAATTCCCCGTATAATCAACAGCAAAACTTTTATTTTTAACTGAAGATAGTATATAGAGCACAAAAGATACTGCCGCCGAAACAACAAACGCAGTTACAAGAAACAAATTAAGTTCCCCTGCAAATTCCGAGCTCTGATGTGTTTTCTGCATAAGTCCTATACCCGAGCTTGCAATTGCAGTAAGTATACAGGTCAAAAGCCATTTAAGACTGGCTTTTTTGTTGTCATTTCCTGTTTTATTGGCAAGTACACAACAGATAAACATAAGAATTATACCGCAGACCTTTAAAGCGGTAAGCTTTTCATTCCAGAACAAATACCCCGAAAGTGCGGTTATAATGGTTGAAGAACAGATTATAACATATGTATAGGACAAAGGTCCGAGATTGATGGCAACAGAAGTGAGCACGGTGTTGAGCATGGTAATTACACCAAATGCAATTCCGGCAATCAGGGTAAAAGATGAAATCCTTGTGTCGCATCCACCAAGCACAAAAATAATACCTGCAGAAAGAAGGCTGATAACAGCATTCATTAGATTGTAGTCCTTGGATTTGGATGTTATCTTTTTGCTGTAATACGCCCTGGCAAAGCCACCGGCAAAGCAGGCAACCATAGTGATAATAAATAACAATACAATCGGTATCTGTGAATAATCCATAAAAAACCTCCGGAAAAGACTTTACAAAGTTACAATAATTATGATAGTATTTTAGCATACTCATATTTTACATTATACGTCGTTTTGTATCACAAAACATAATATTTGTTTCAAGGAGGGCGTTTTTATTGAGTAATACAACAGTACCGAAAAGTATCATAGATAATCTGTCTGTTAAATCCCGTTTGACACACGAAAAATCAAACTACACCTCCGGCATAACCGTAACAGACGATGCACACATTCATAATGAATATGAACTGTACATTAATGTAAGCGGTGACGTTTCCTTTCTTGTGGAAAACACCCTCTACCCTATAGAAAGCGGAGATATAATACTCACTATGCCCAACGAAATGCATCATTGCGTTTACAACTCTGACGGTATGCATGAACACTGCTGTATGTGGATTACTCCCGGAGGAAGCTTATCGGGTATCCTTAAATTCCTGTCAAAAAGAGAAAAAGGTAAAGGAAACCTCATAAAAATGAATCCTGAGGACAAAAAGAAAGCACAGAGCCTTTTTATTACTCTGTGCAAGAAATTTTCAGAAAACTCAATGGATAGTGTAGCTTCATTAGCTGACCTGTTTACCCTCTTTGCACTTATAGACAGCTACACACCGCAAAACCCTTCTACGGCAATTTTGCCGGACACATTTAAAGCAATACTTGGTTACATAGAGGATAATATTTCTTCAAAGTGCATTGGCAAAGACATTGCATCGGAATTCTACATAAGCCGCTCTACCCTGTACAGAATGTTTAAGGAAAACCTCAATATGACTCCTGCAAAATACATTGAATCCAAAAGACTTTCACTTGCCAAAACCCTGCTGGAAGAAAAAAAGCCCATCGGTGAAGTTTGTACACTCTGTGGATTTAATGATTACTCGCATTTTATAGCAACCTTCAAAAAACGCTTCGGCATTACACCCTATAAATATGTAAAAAATTATTTCACAGTACATTGCTCTGCATATTGAGCCGGTGATATACCGTAAAACTTTTTGAACATATGAGAAAAAGAACATACCGAATCGAAACCCAGAACCTCCGAGATTTCTCCGGAGGTTTTTCCTGTTCTCAGAAGCTCACAGGCGGTATTCATCTGCATACTGTTTTTGTACTCTATAGGCGACATACCGTAATTTTGTTTAAAAAGTCTTCTTAGCTGAACTTCGCTCATAAAGCAACGGTTTGCCAGATGGGAAACATATATTTTCTCCGAGAAATGCTTTCTGATATATTCTACGGCAGGCTCAATTCTGCTCTCGGGAATTGTTTTTTCCTGAAGTTTTAACTTTGTCAGAACAAAATAATACAAACGGCACATTAAAGATGTAACCATTATATCATAGCCTTCATTTTTGCGATTATGATACTTTACAACATCACGCATAAGGCTTTCTATGTTATCATTACTTTCGCCGCAGCTTACCACATAGGGATTATCTGTAAGTATGTGACTTTCGTCGGTGGAAATATCCAAAACATAAATTCAAATTGCAATGAATATGCCCTTTCGGAAATAACCTCATAAATATATGAGGAATTCTTGGGAAGGTAAATCATTTCCCCGGGGTTAACTTCAATACTTTCCTTGCCAAAGGTATAACGATATTTACCTTCCTTGACATACAAAAGCGAGTTTCTTGGTCTTAAGGGAACTTTGGCTTTTTTTATTTTGGGGCAATACTCCATCGCCGAAAGGCAAACAAAGGAAAGACTATATGAATTTTTGCTTGTTTCAATCATATCTATCACCAAAGCTTATTATATACCCAAGGAGCCTCGGAGTCAATTAAAAAAGACCGAATATCCCAACAAAATGGTTATATATACCATTGAAACAAATGGCTTTATAATCTAAAATTGTGGTAAAAGGAGCGTGAATCAAATGAATCCAAGCACCACCGAATATATCAAAAAATACAAAGGGCCATACAAAACTGTTGTAATTTCCAAAAACACAGAAAATTTGACAGAGTATGTGAACAATATCCCGGAAACTGTTGAGGAGCATACCGTCGTTTCCTTTGAAACAGGAAAATACTTCCTTAAGGATGCTTTTATCCTCGATGGTAAAAAAGATATAGTAATCTAAGGTAACAACTCCATACTGGTTGCAAATTATAAACCCCATATATTTGCTTACGAATCAAAGGACATATTTCACATCGATAACTGCGAAAATATCAGTTTAAAGAATTTTATTGTGGAATCAAGTGTACCCATAAATTTAAGCGGAACAATATGCAATGTAAGCGATACTTATTTTGACCTTGACGTGGACAAAAATATTCCTTTTGACGGACATGAACTCAATATTCAGGGATACACCTTCTCCCCCTTCGGCTACCCTACCTACGGTAATGCCATGGAGGATGTCATAAAGCCAACAGAGGGTAATTTTGAAAGTGTTGCAGAAGAAATTGCCTGTACATTTATTCATCCCAATATAAAGCACGAAAAAATCGACGACCATACCCTGCGCATTTACTCGGACATTATGTCTGCCGAAGGTGTAGCGGAAGAAGCAGAGGATATGAAAAAAGTCGGAAACCGCTTTATGATG
>CAYXPV010000037.1:0-997 GCA_964467285.1 uncultured Oscillospiraceae bacterium | reverse complement strand
CCGTCACACTCGTAATGTAGTTGTAGAGTCTGTACGTGTGAGAGCCTTTGGCGGTATGGCATTTGTAATACTGCCACGCTGCAGTAAGTTCACCTTTGAAAATGTGGAATTCGGCGCAAAGAATCCCGAATACGAGCTTATGAGTGTAAACGCCGATGCTATTCATCTTTCCGGACTTATGGGCAAGCTTGTAATACGAAACTGCACCTTCCGCAATCTTGGTGATGATGCCCTGAATGCCCATACACAGATTCTTAAAATAAGAGAAATCAAAGAAAAATGCTTTAAACCGGTATATGATAAAATCGGTGGATTTGTATCGCCTATGTGGGCACAGAAGGGCGATACGCTCCACATTTATGACCCCAAAACATTAAAGCTTAAGTATGAGCTTACAGTTAAAGATTTTAAAAACAATTTTGTATACTACGATGAGGACATAGACATAAGCGAAAATGACATCGTGTTCAACTATGAGTATCATCCCGAAATAGTTATAGAAAACTGCTCCACATATGGACTTAGAAGAGGCTTTGTAATTGAAGGCACAAGGAAAGCAACAGTTAAAAATTGTAAATTCCACAATCTTACCCTGGCAGGAATCTACATTTTCAAATGCTTCCAGACATGGTTTGAAGGCGGTCCTGCCGAAAATGTGGAAATATGCAATAACATTTTCTATGGTTGCGATACATGGGCAACACAGAGCTATGCGGCAATAACTGCCTGGATAAGAGGTAACTATGCCGAAGGTACACCCAATATACACAAAAACATAAACATTCATGATAACATATTCGAAAACATCCCAGCACGTCCCATATCTCTGGACTGGTTTAATGGAGTTACCGTAAAAGACAATGTGTTTGCAAACTGCGCATACAAAAACGAGGAAATCCTTCTCGGCAAATGTACAAATACCTACGTAGAAAACAATATAACAATAGGTGATTGTAAAAGTACCGCAAAAACAGAATGACAAAAGCAATCCCGTTCA
>CAYXPV010000036.1:0-10809 GCA_964467285.1 uncultured Oscillospiraceae bacterium | reverse complement strand
TCAAAATCAACATTGTCCGAAAAGCAGGTATGGATTTTCGGATTACAATTGAGGTTCGACAATATTTGATACTCTTTATAATTATATTAGATCATAGAATATTGTGTCGTCTGCATAATGAGAATAAATCCATATTCCCCATTCTTCATCTGTGATATTATCCGGCTTTGATATTAAAAAATCCTGCGGTGTCTGAGGAAAAGATGCAATTGAGCACAGCACCGCTTCAACATCCGGCGATGAATAATCCATTCTTGATACCTCTTCAATTCTGCAGTTCTTTCCCGGTTGTAAGCTCGTTGTTAAAAGCATATAACTTGCACACTTATCTTTTTCCGGGATCATAAGCCCTACTAAATTATCCATAGATTCATCAAACACCATATATCCGTGATAATCTATAAACATATAGTACAATCCTTCATTTATAACACCGCTTTCCACGTGTCCGAGGGAACTTTCGTAGTTTTTTAACTTCTTTCCCCGGCGCATACTGTCATAAACAAATCTATCGTAATCTTTTTGTCCTCTTAAATATAACTCTTCGTTTGTGGCGTAGCCGTCACCCCAAGCCATATTTCTGTCTCTTTCTTCATAATCAAGATTGGTCTGATATTCCCTCATTTTTCTTTCTGCATCTTTATCTTCAACCCATTCGGTATATTCTTTTTCCGCAGATCTCGCATCAAATGTTATTATAGATGCAACATAATATGACTTGGCGGCTTCTATATTTTCCGAAAGAAATATTTTGAATTTAGGAGTGCCATCCTTATTGGTTTCATTCATTTTTGCCAGAAGCTTTTCGCCGGAATACTTTAATTCGCCCTCACCGAATTCACAAACATACTCGCCGTATTCATCTTTACAATTCGGAAATGATTTCATAAACGAAACAACCGGTTCATGGCCTCTTCTTTTATAATCCATACCGTTAAAGCTTCTCCACCACGGATAAATATTCAGTCCGCTTTGTGCGGCTGCTTTATCACAGGCTTCAATTAATTTATTCCGTTCATTTTGAAAATGTACTTTGGTTTCGTTTTCTTCTTTTGATTTTTTATAGAGTTTCACTTTTTCAATTACAGCTACAACTAATGCAATTCCAAGTAAAGTAAACAAAACTTTATTAATAACCGGATTTTGCCACCCGGTATCAACCAATACTTGCTTTAACAACTGCCATCCGTTATAAACAGCTATAGCAATAAGGATAACTACCGACCAGATCCACCACACGCCGTCAAAAAAAGAAACAGAAGAGTGCTTTTTTGAGTAACGGTAAACGTCTCCCCTGCCAAGATCGCTCTCAATAAGATTTTTTGCTGCCAATTTGAAAATTTCCATAACAATGTCCTTCTTTCGTGAATATATATTTTCTCGTTACAGGTCAATTTTTGTAAACAACATATAATTTGAATTATGAAAATCGTCTGCATTATTAAATGCCGCGCGGATTGCAAGATAAAGGGTATCCCCTTCTTTAATGAAAGCCGGGTACTGAAGTCCGTGCTTTTTGGGGTCTTTGTCTTCAAAGTTTGCAACATCCTTTATAAGTTTAAATTCCTTAAGGTCTTTGGTTTCGTAGAGAGATAGTATGTTGCGGTAGGACCAGGCATCTCCCGTGGTTTTATCGCTTATGCGGTTGGTAACCATAACAAAACCGCCATTGTGCGCAATAACCTTAAACATAGAGTTTGAAACGGGAGCCTCATCAATGCTTACATATTC
The DNA here is from genome assembly GCA_964467285.1 of uncultured Oscillospiraceae bacterium. Taxonomy (GTDB): domain Bacteria; phylum Bacillota; class Clostridia; order UMGS1810; family UMGS1810; genus RGIG8748. Next base: position 9,078 of record CAYXPV010000036.1, on the reverse strand, counting down.
CAAGGGTGCCTCAGCATCTTCGGTATTTACCTTTAGTTTTAAGAAAGAGCCTTTTTTCCAACGCATAATGTTATACAGATTGCCGTCAGGGTGAGATACAAGATTGCCCTCAATGGTGTCGGACTGGGTATGTGCATCCTCCTTCCATTTGCCGTCAAAAGGAAGAAGGTCACTTACTGTCCAGTTCGATGCAACCATAGGGTCGGCATCCATATTCATGGAAAGCACCGCCGGAAGGTGTGAGTGCATTTTCCAGCAGCCGTATTCTATGCTTGTGTACATTCTGCCATTATGCTCTGCAAAGTGCATAGGTGCTCTGTGCCAACCGCCGAAGTCGCTCATATAGTTGGAGCCATGGAGAAGTGTGACAGGCTCCGACCAGGTTTCGCCCTCGTCCTTGGAGCAGGCAATCTGCAGGTTGCCGTATTCTGTGGTAAAGCCCAGTACATAGAGTACATCCTTGCAAGTGAAAAGATATCCCCAATAGAAGGGATAGAGGTCTGTTAAATAACGCCAGGTTTTGCCGTCATCCTCGGAGCAGAACATAAGCATAAGATTCTGCGCCATTTCGGGTCCGTACACATCCATGGATGCAACTATTCTTCCGCTTTTGGTGCGGGCTATGGACGGACTGCAAAGAAACTTACCGCTGAAAGCATATTGATTGTCTTCGGGGTGAAGGTAGTTTATAACCGTAGTACCTTCGGGGCAAGCTCCCGTGTGAACAAGTCGGGTGTTGCTCTTTGAGCCGTCGTTTCTTTGTATATAAAATTCATAGTCTGTGTCGGGAGTAAGATTATCTACCCTTACAACCGATTCCGTAACCGATTGGGAAGCTTTGGCTTCCTCTTCCCTAACACCGCAGAAAAGTGTATATGTGCCATCTGCAAAATCCAGCCATTCAAACTCAAATCCCGTTTCAAAGGGTGCAATTCTGCATATGTAGGGCTTACCTCTGCCCTCAAAGTCATTGGGGCGAATATATGGTCTGTGATGAATTTTCGAGTTGCCTTTCATAAGAAAACCTCCGTATATTACTGATTTACTATGTGTTTTGCAATCTTTGAGGCAAGTCTGTAGTAATCTTCTCTGAATTCTACGGGCATATGGTCCGGTGCAAAAATTTCAAGAGAAACCGAGCCTTCAAAATTAATGTCACGTAAACCGTCCATAAAGCTCTTCCAGTCGGTAACGCCTCTGTAGGGTAACAGGTGCAAATCCTCACCGTAAAAATTGTCGTGTACGTGAAGGACTTTAAGGTCACTTCCAAGGCGGCGTATTTCGTCGCCAATATTCAAATTGTCAAATACGGAAACGTGGCCTACGTCAAGGCAATATTTAACATTGGGGTTGCCTGTTGTCTGAACCAAGCGTATGATTTCCTCGGGAGTGGCTATGGAAAACTTCTTCATAGGCATATTTTCTATGCATACTGTTACGCCCACTTCTCCGGCGTAGTCGGCAAGTTCTTTAAAGAAATCTATATTTTCCTGCCATGTTTTTTCTTCAAGCTCTGTGCCCTTTTCCTCGGTAAAATACGGCATTATGGGGTGAATTACGGTATATTTGCTTCCAAGAACGGAAGCGTTGTAAAGACTACGCTTCATTTCTTCCATTCTTTTTATCTTGCCCTCCGGTGTAGCTTCGGGCGGAGGCCAGCACCAGGGACCGTGAACCTGGCTTATAAATATGCCGGCATCTTTTGCAAGTTCCCTCTCCTTAATTAGAATCTTGTTGGATTCCTCTTTGGGAAGAAGGTACAAATCTGTATCTGTAGCCATCATATCAAAATCTATGGTATCAAAGCCGAATTCTTTGATTTTCTTGAATTTATCGTCACCGTAGCAGGTAAAAGCAGTGCGAAACAGCGAATATGCAATTCCGGTTTTCATATGGTAAATCTCCCCTTTGGGTTGTAATGAATATATATGTAAATTATATCAAAGTAGGTTGAATGTGTCAAGTAAATCAAAAATACCGGCAACCACATATGCGATTGCCGGTAAATTATTTAGGGATTATACGTCAAGATGAATAACCTGCTTCTTTTCATGAGATTCAAACGCCGCTTCCATAACCTTAACTACTCTTAAGGTCTGTTCGGGTTTAATCTTAAGCTCTGCACCCTCTATGGCAGCTACAAGCTGTTCATAAACGGGATCGAGGTTATCGGTAACGCCCTCGGGTTCGGTAAGCTCTGTTACCTGAACTGTGCTTGGATCTCTGGGAGCCATGGTCTTTGTGGGACCTGCCTTTACCTTCTTTATCTCTGTGCCCCATTCATCATCATCACAAAGCTTCTTAACAACCTTGCCTGTGCCGTCCCAGTCGGTGATAATCATAGTACCTTCGGTACCTAATACATAGAATCTGGGATGGTTTATAAAGTTGTTGGTGGAGATTTCGATGTGGGCGGTAAGTCCCGATTCAAAGGTCATTGTAAGACGGAAGTTATCGTCTACCTCGGGATAATGCACAGAATACATAATGCAGTATACTGTCTTAACCTTTTCGGGTACCATATACATAATCTGGTCGATTAAGTGTACACCCCAGTCATACATCATACCGCCGCCAAGAGCCTTGGTGCATCTCCAGCCCTTTGGCATACCTCTGGAGCCTTCAACTCTGGACTCTATAACATAGGGTTTACCAATAAGACCGGAATCTATGGTGCGCCACATATTGACAAAATCACGGTTAACACGTCTGTTCTGGTCAACGGTAAAGATTTTGCCCTTTTCCTTGGCAACTGCCATAATTTCTTCAAGGTCCTTTGCATTGGTGGTAACGGGCTTTTCGCAAAGCACGTGCTTACCTGCGCGAAGTGCATCAATGGCAATTTCCTTGTGGCAATCGTTGGTTGTGGCAACAAGAACTATGTCAATCTCGGGGTCATTAAGGAGTGCCTCGCGGGATTCGTAAGCTACAAAGCCCTGTTCCTTTGCCGCTTCCATACGGGCATTGTCTATATCGTATACACCCTTAAGCTGTACACGCACATTACCTTGGTCAAGCTGTTTTTTGTGGTTACCTGCCATACCGCCGTAACCTACTATACCTAATTTGTAAATCTTATCTGCCATTATGCCCACCACATTTCTCCGGGTTGTTCGTAAATTATTACTTCCTTTAAGAAGTTTATAGCCTTTTCAAGACCTTCCTTGGGGCTCATCATTGAATCTTCATGCTCAATGCTGATAACACCGTCGTAGCCTGTAGCCTTTAAAGTACTGATAACTGCGTTCCACATTTCCTTGCCGTTGCCGTAGCCTACTGTTCTGAATACCCAGGAACGGTCAAGAACGTTGCCGTAGTGACCTACATCAAGCACACCGTTTACTGCGGTGTTGGTCTTGTCTATCTTGGTGTCCTTTGCATGGAAATGGTGAATAGCATTTGCCTTGCCGAGAACCTTTATAACTTCAACCGGGTCCATACCCTGCCAGAGAAGGTGGCTGGGGTCAACATTTGCGCCGATGATATCGCCTACTGCTTCTCTTAACTTAAGAACGGTAGATGTATTGTATACGCAGAAGCCGGGGTGCATTTCGAATGCAATCTTCTTTATGCCGTGAGCCTTGCAGAATTCAGCTTCCTTCTTCCAGTAAGGAATGAGAACTTCGTTCCACTGATATTCAAGAACGGAAAGGTAATCCTCAGGCCAGGAGCATGTAACCCAGTTGGGCCATTTGCTTCCTTCGGAATCACCGGGGCAACCGGAGAAGCCTACGATTGTGTCAACACCGAGCTTTTCTGCAAGAAGAACTGCGTTGTTGAAATCGTTGTGGTACATTTCTGCAGTAGCCTTGTCGGGGTGTACGGGGTTACCGTGACAGCTGATTGCGGCAATAGACATATTGTTGTCTGCGAGAATTTTCTTGATTTCTTCAATCTTGGAATCGTCTTGGAGAAGAACCTCGGGGTCAAAATGAGCCTTACCGGGATAACCGCCGGCACCCATTTCTACCTGGTCAACTCCCTGAGCAGAGAGATACTCAATCATTTCCTTGAAGGTAGACTGAGCCAATACAGGACTGAAAACGCCTAATTTCATAATAATTTCCTCCTTAAAAGAAATATAATTTACATAATTTATAATACACCGCCTTGGCGGAATATTGATGATATTATTTCGTAGATTCACGAAGCATTATCTTGTGAGATAACACTATATTTTCGGGCTTTTCCCCTGAAATAAGTGAGTGCAGCTGAGTAAAAGCTTTACTTCCAAGCTCGTAGTGCGGCTGTGCCACGGTTGTAAGCTTTGGATTTGCGGTATAGGATATGTCGGTATTGTCGAAGCCGATAATCTCAACATCACCCGGTACATTTACCCCCTGAGAAGTAAGCACAGACAGAACTCCTGCCGCCATTCTGTCGGATATGGCAAATACGCTGTCGAACTCTGTTCCTTTATACATAAAGCTCTCGAACTGTGTAACCGCATTGCGGTAGCCGTAGTTGCCGTAAATTACCAAATCTTCGTCAAATTCTATGTTGTTGTCCGAAAGTGCCTCTCTGTAACCGGCAAATCTCTCTTTGGTGGAGATAAGGTCGTTATCTACAGTATAGTAAACTATCCGCTTGTTTCCGTTTGCTATAAGTCGGCTTACTGCATCGTAGGCTGCGGCTTTGTTGTCTATGGTAATATATGGGGTATTTTCGGTATCTATGTACTCGTTGCACTGAACAACGGGAATACTCTCGGAAAGAGAAGCCATTTTCTCTTTTGACAGACTACTGTTTAAAATAATAATACCGTCAAAAAGCCCGTTGCAGGCAAAGGCAGTGTAGTAATCTTCCTTGGACTTGATGCCCTCGGTGGTACACACCATAGTATGATAGCCGTGGGCACCTGCAATTTTATCTATAGCGTGAATAACACGGCTGCAAAAAGTGTTGGCAAGAGAAGAAAGCATAACCATTATTATTTTGGTTTCGCTTCGTCTTAATGCCTTGCCGAAAAGATTGGGCTTATAGCCAAGGGCTTTAACGGCATTTAAAACCGCTTCTTCTGTGGCAGGGGCGCATACACCCTTTTTGTTGATAACTCTGGAAACCGTAGCTACGGAAACTCCTGCTTCCTTTGCCACGTCCTTGATACTTACCAAAGAATATGCACCACCTTCCCGAAAATACTATATGTAATCGTTTTCAACATTATATCATACCTTTTTTGCAATTTCAAGACTAAAAGCACTATTTTTTGTAACAAATTGTATTAGTTAGGAAAACATAGAAAATTTCCATAAAATCAATGAAATATATTGACATTGAAATCTATGTGTGGTAAAATTTTATTATCAATGTAGTGTAAACGTTTACACTAACTATTTTCAAGGAGGAAAAGAAAAATGGCAAATGTTCTTGACGCGTTTAAAGACGTAGCTAAAGGCGAAGCTGTCGTAGACAGAAGCAAGAAATTAAGAGTTGGTATTGTAGGTACAGGTTGGATTGCAGAAGCTCACATTCAGAAGTACAAAGAAATGGAAGATGTTGAGATTGTTGCAGGCTGTGACATTATCCCCGGTAAGGCTGAAAAGTTCTTTAAGACTTGGGGCGTTGAAGGTGTTCACTGCTATGAAAACGACCTTGAAATGTACGAAAAGGAAAACCTCGATGCTGTTTCCGTATGTACATATAATGCTACACACGCAGAATGTGCTATTAACGCTTTAAACAACGGCGTTAACGTACTTTTGGAAAAGCCCATGTGTGTAACAACAGATGAAGCTGTAGAAATTATGAGAGCTGAAAAGAAGAGTGGCAAAATCCTCTCTATCGGTTTCCAGCCCAGATTTGATAACGACATGAAGCTCGTTAAGGAAGTTGTACAGTCCGGCGTACTCGGTAAGATTTACTACATCCAGACCGGTGGCGGCAGAAGACAGGGTATCCCCTTCCCCTACGGCACAACATTTATTCAGAAAGATACAGGCGTTATCGGCGCTATGGGTGACATCGGATGTTACTCTCTCGATATGGTTCTTAACGCTGTTGGCTATCCCAAGCCCCTTACAGTAACAGGTTATACCTCCGACTACTCCGGTAAGAACCCCAACTACTCCGGTTACGTAAAAGCAGGTCACCCCGAATATGCAGATATCTTTGCAGTTGATGACTTTGCAGCAGCTTTCGTAAGACTCGAAGGCGGCATTATCCTCGACTTCAGAATTGCTTGGGCAGAGCACATTGACTCCCCCTGCGATACAATTATCTTAGGTTCCGAGGGAGGCCTCAGAATTCCTGCTACAGAATGCTGGAACGGCACAATCGGCGGAGATATGACTCTCTACCACACAGTTGGCACAAGCCTTGTAGAAACAACTATCCCCAGATCCGGCGGAGAAAGAGTTGACTGCTTCTACCACAAGGTACGTTCCTTCCTGGATGCTATCCACACAGGCGGCGAAGCTCCCATCCCCTCCTCTCAGATTGTTTACAACCAGGCTATTATCGACCACATTGTACGTTCTTCCAAGGAAGGCAAGGAACTCGTTGTTGAGATTCCCGAAGTTTAATTCAACTGTTTTAAAATGTCATTAAATTAACGTAACTAAGAAAATGTCATTCTGAGCGTAGGCGAAGTCGAAGAATCTTCATTTAAAGGGAGATTTTTCACTACGTTCAGAATGACATAACGATTAATTTAATGACATTACTTAATTCTAAATAAAGGATGTGTATATACTATGTCAAGATTTAAATTAGGTCTTCAGCTCTACTCCGTAAGAGATTTTATGGAGCAGGACATGGAAGCTACTCTTAAGGCAGTATCCGAAATGGGTTACGAATGTGTAGAATTTGCAGGCTACTTTGGCAAAACAGCGGAAGAAGTTAAGGCTCTTTGCGAAAAGTACAACCTTATTCCCATTTCTGTTCACCAGACACACAACGTATTTTTGGAAGATGCCGAAAAGAACGTTGAATACTTAAAGACACTTGGTGTTAAGTACTCTGCTATTCCTTGGGTTGCTCCCGAAACATGGGAAAAGGAATACGACAAAATGGTTGGCGAAATCAAGGAAGTTGGTAAGCTCTTAAAGGACAACGGAATTCAGCTCCTTTACCACAACCACGACTTTGAATTCTATGTAAAGAGAGGCGACGACTGCGTACTTAACGCTCTCTACAAGGATGTTCCCTCCGAACTCCTCTGCCCCGAGCTTGACCTTTGCTGGGTACACTATGCAGGTAATGACCCCATCGAATACGTAAAGAAATACGGCGATGTTGAGGAAGTTCTCCACGTTAAGGACTTTGTATGCAAGAACCTTGCGGCAGGCCCCGTATATGCTCTTATTGACGACAGCGGTAACGAAAACGAAACCGAAAAGAGAGATAAGGAATCCGATGGTTTTGAATTCCGCGCTGTAGGATACGGCAGACAGGACATCCCCGGCATTATGAAAGCTGCTGAGGAAACAAACATCAAGTACATCATCGTTGAACAGGACGGTCATGTAACTGAAAAGAACAGCCTTGAAGATGCAAAGGATAGTATAGATTATCTTAAGTCTTTGGGTTACTAATTGGCAGAACATACAGAAATTAAAACCGAATAAATTATTAATTATGTCATTCTGAGCGAAGCCGCAGGCGGAGTCGAAGAATCTCCACACTAAGGAAGATTCTTCACTTCGTTCAGAATGACAAATTTCTTTATTAACATGTTATGTTGAATCTTTTAAACACAAGCGGAGAACATATTATGAATTTTTTAGATACATTTTTCGAAAATAAAAATACCGAAATAAATGATACAAACAAAAGCTGCAGCGTATACTACCGCAAAGAGGCCTCGGAACAGGATTTTGAAGCCGTTGCAAATCTTTTAAAGGGCAACGGCTGCACCAAACGCAAGGAAAGCTACTTTGGTGCTTGCCACCGTTTTGAAGCATACGAAGGTGAAAATGAAGGAGTGTTTATAAACTACTACAAAAATACCGATGTACTTACGGTAGTTACCGAAAGTAACTGCAGATATTTTGAATTTTCCGATACACTTTGCGGCGTAAAGGTAAAGCCACAGATAAGCCAGATTCACCTGGAGGACTTTGGTATGTCTTATGCGGTAAGACTTTCCGACGGAAGATTCATTGTAATAGATGGCGGAAGAGAGTTTGAACCGGATGCAGACCGTCTTTTTAACTGCATAAAGGAAGGCACACCCGACGGCAAGCCCGTAATTGCCGCGTGGATAATGACACATGCTCACAACGACCATTTCCATTGCTTTTTACCTTTCTTCGATAAATACGGAAATGATGTTATAATAGAGCGTTTTCTGTACAATTTCCCGACCGTGATGACACAGAGCATTATCCGGGACTTGTCAACAGCGATAAAAGATTTGATTACGACTGTTCTGCATATGGAAATATTCCTCTTATGGAAGAAAGGATATCCAAAAGCGGTGCAAAGGTATATATGCCCCACACCGGACAAAAGTACATTATAGGTGATGCGGTACTTGAGATTTTGTCCTCAATGGATGATACAATCCATCTTGCAGAGGATGTAAACGCCACATCCCTTGTATTCCGTATGGAGCTTGGCGGTCAGGTGATACTCTGGTCGGCAGATGCTTCCTACTCCGATGCGTTCCTTTGTGAAAGATACGGAAGTTACCTTAAATCGGATATTCTCCAGATTCCCCATCACGGCTTTGGTATGGGTGCACCCGAAAAGGAAATAGAAGGCTACGAGCTCATAAAGCCCGAAACCTGCTTACTGCCTGTTTCCGACTACAACGCATATAGTGCAATTTGCATACATAAGCCCTCTGCAAAGCACCTTATGATGCATATGGATATAGGAGAGCTTATAACCGGTGACGAAACCCGCACAATCACCCTCCCCTACACTCCGCCAAAATCCGCCAAAAACGTCCTTAAGGAAAAGACGGAAGAAGGACTTAAAGCCGCAGGCTCAAGAACATGGATATTCTCTGACCTTGACACTTCGGATACGGAAAGCTTTGAATATTCCATACTAAACATATCTCACTCAATGGTAAACTTAAACATAGAAATGTATTTTGAAGACCCCCAAAGAAACCTTAAATACATTTAC
>CAYXPV010000035.1:0-10813 GCA_964467285.1 uncultured Oscillospiraceae bacterium | reverse complement strand
CCGTAATTCTTGTTCCGCCCGGAGTGATGCACGGCTCAACCTCTGAAAACGGATTTAAAAACATAGTGCTGGGCGGAGATTTTTTTAACCTTATACACACCAAATCTATTATGACCTTTACCGATAACGAAACGTGGGAAGCCACCACACTTGCAAACCTCATATTTGACAACCGCTTCGGCAATAAGGATTACCTTGAATCCCTATGCAGAGCCTACACTCAGTTTCTGCTTATAAACACAGAGCACGATGCAGGCATAAACAAAGCCATAAAAGAAGTGATTTACAAAACAGAGCAAAGCTTTGCGGACTGCGAAACGGACATAAAAAGCTTCCTTAAGGAAAGCGGCTATGCTCCCGACTACATAAGAACAAAATTCAAGGAAGCTACGGGACAGACTCCCGTGGAATTTATAACAAAAATTCGTATAAACCATGCAAAGCATCTTATAGACGTATACGGCGAAAGTTTAACCCTTCTTGAAATTGCCCATATGTGCGGATACGATGATTATGTGTATTTTTCCAAAAAATTCAAGTCAATAACAAAGCTGACACCCACCAAATACAAGGCTCTCCACCAAAGGTGGATTTGAGCCACACACCGCCACAATTCTTCCGTTGACATTAAAACTTACGCAAACTATACTAAAAGTATCAATGGGAAAAGGAGAATATCTATGTTAAGATTTGAAGATTACATCATAAATTCGGCAGAAATACTTGAAAACAACCCTCTGCCGGACATTAAAAATAACACCTACATTCACGCAGACTATGAGCTTACGGACAATGTAACGGAAGAAGAACGCACTCATATCGGCAAGGGAATGTTAAATACCATATTGCCCTACAAAATGCAGGACAATTATACCCGTGACCTTAAACCAAGAACATTTAAGGCGGCAATACTTGAAAACGAATTTTTAAAAGCAGTATTTCTCCCCGAACTTGGCGGAAGGCTCTGGTCACTTTATGACAAAAAACAGGATTTGGAGCTTCTGTATGTAAACAAGGTTTTCCAGCCCGGAAATCTTGCTCTACGTAATGCCTGGTTCTCCGGTGGTGTGGAATGGAATGTTGGCATAAAGGGGCACAATCCCTTGACCTGCGAAACACTTTTTGCGGAAAGCATTGACGGTAAAATTTTGAGAATGTACGAGTACGAAAGAATCCGCGACATTGTATACTCTCTGGAAGCCACTCTTGAGGGTGACAAGCTCTTTACCAAAGTAACCATAGAAAACACCTCCGACAAGGACACATATATGTACTGGTGGTCAAACATTGCAGTACCGGAAGAAGACGGCACAAGGGTTATAGCTCCTGCCGACGAAACCTTCCGCTGTTTCTATAACAGTGACCATTATGTATTGGATAAATGTGCAAACCCCATAGCTCAGGGTACAGATATCTCCTACCCCAAGAATTTGGGTATTTCCCAAGACTTTTTCTACAAGATTCCCAACGAGAGCGAAAAGTGGATTGCAAGTCCCGACAAAAATGGCAAAGGGCTGGCACAGTTTTCCTCGGATATTCTCTTTGGCAGAAAAACCTTCCTCTGGGGTATGGGCAAAGGCGGAAAACGTTGGAACAACTGGCTTTCCCACGGGGATGAACGTTACATAGAAATTCAGGCAGGGCTTATGCACACCCAGCTTGAACACTTTGTTATGCCAAAGAAATCCACTATATCCTGGTACGAATGTTACACCGGCATAAGCTGTGACTCCCAAAAGGTACACTCCGCCGATTGGAACACCGCAAAGGAAGAAGTGTACAATGCAATTGAAAGTAAGTTCCATATGAAAGATATAGACACCTACTGCAAAAATCTCTTTGCAGGCGAAAAAGCTGTTTCCGAAATTATTGGTTCCGGTTGGGGATATGTGGAAAATCTTGCCCGAAAAGCTCAGGGTAAAGCAACCATAAGTACTCTTGAATTTGGCAAAGACTCCGCAGATGAACAGCAGGAAATGTGGATAAGCCTTATTGAAAAGGGCATATTCCCCTGCCCCGACATAAACGATGCCCCCGTAAGCTATATGGTGTCACCCTTCTGGTACAAGCTCCTTAAAGAGTGTGCCGAAAAGGAAGAAAACAAGCATTGGAACGCCTACTATCACTTAGGGGTTATGGCTTATGCAAATATGGATACGCAGAAAGCGGCAGAATACTTTGAAAAGTCCGCCGAATTAACTCCCAATGTGTGGGCATTAAGATGCCTTTGCTACATAAACAAAAATGAATATAAAGATATGGAAAAAGCTGATGAGTACCTTACCCGTGCCATAGCAACGGGTACCGAGCACAGGGCTTTGTACCTGAATTTTGCAGAAACCCTCTGTGCTTTGGGACAGTACGACAGATGCCTCGAAATGATTGCAAATCTTAAGCCGGAGTATCAGGCAATAGGAAGAATTCAGCTTTACAAATCCATATGCTATATGAATACCGGTGAACTTGCCAAGGCAAGAGCTATACTGAACAAAGACTTTATGATGCCGGATATCAAGGAAGGTGAGCTTGCTGTTTCCGACATATGGTTTAAACTCTACACCCTTGTGCTTAAAGAAGAATACCCCACCGCATCAGACGAAGAAATCAAGGCAATGCTTAATGAAAAATATCCCCTCCCCGATGAGCTTGATTTCAGAATGCATTGATATTTGTTTCAATTATGGGTTTACTTTGCAATGATTATAATGTATAATTTACGTAAATTGACATTTATCGGCAGGAGCTAGCCCCTGTCCTACAATTATATTATTATAAACATATCCGAATTTACCCAAGGAGGAACAAAATGAAAATCAAATTTAATGTGGATTCAAAATTTCAGAAAGGTATCGAAAGACTTTCAAAGCTCATCGGCTACGAAATATCCGATGAAGGCATTGAGGTTTGCTGTGTATGCGGTGACAAAATCGGTGCAGCTTTAAAGGGCGGAAAAGGCACAATTTACTACAAGAAAACAAACCACTTTTTCCGTGAGCTTTCCGTATTTGTTCAGAACGCGGCAAAGAAAGACGAATTTGACATAACCGAAGATGCATTTTTTGAAACAACAGGTCTTATGATGGATGCATCCCGTGCGGCGGTGCAAACTCCAAAAACCTGCTGTGACCTTATGGACTACCTTGCCGTAATGGGCTACAATATGTTTATGCTCTATACAGAGGACCTTATAAGCGTAAAATCCAGACCCCACTTCGGCTATATGCGCGGAGGTTACACCCCCGAAGATATCAAAATAATAGACGACTACGGCTACGACTACGGCATAGAGGTAATACCCTGTATTCAGTGCTACGGTCATCTGGCAAAATACCTCATATGGGATGAAGCTGCCGATATCAAAGATACCTCATCCGTACTTTTGGCAAGAAACGAAAAAACCTTTGAGTTTTTGGACGAACTCATTTCCACGGTATCCTCTTGCTTCCGTTCCAACAGAATACACATAGGTATGGACGAAGCCTGGGATATGGGCAGAGGAAAGTTCCTTACACAGCACCACTACGTACCCCCTATTGATATATTCAATGAATATATGGAAAGACTTATGGGAATTATTAACAAGTACGGCTTAAAGCCTATGATGTGGAGTGACATGTACTTCAGAGCAAGCAACGACCACGATGCTTACTACGAAGAAGATATAGTAATCAGCGAAGAAACCAAGAAAATGGTTCCAAAGGAAGTTGAACTTGTATTCTGGCACTACGGCGAAGGCCCCGGTTGCGATGACTTTATGCTGAAAAAGCATGTTGACTTAGGTTGCGAAACCATATTTGCAGGCGGCCTGTGGAGCTGGTCGGGACACTTCCCCGAGCACAACTACTCCTACATTACCCACAAGGAAAGCCTTGAAGCCTGCCGTAAAAACGGGGTGAAGCAGATGATGACTACCCTGTGGCTTGACGATAACTCCGAATGTGATATATTTGCAAATCTTTTCGGACTTTCCTTTGTGTCCGAGCTTTGCTACTCAAAAGAAGAACCCTCAAAGGAAGTTCTTAAAGAACGCTTTGAATTCTGCACCGGCGGAAGCTACGATGCCTTCTACCTTATGAGTAAGTACCACAACAAGTTCTTTGAAGGACAGACCTTCAATCACTTCCACGACAGATTTATGGGTAAATGCCTTTTCTGGCAGGATATCCTTCAAGGGACCTACGATGCCAACCTCTTCAGTCAGCCTATGGCAGAGCATTACAAAAACTGTGCAAAGGAAATGGCTCAGTACTCCGGAAAATGGAATTACCTCTATGACTTTGCAATAAAAGTATTTAACTACCTTGCAATAAAGTGTGAAATTGCAGAAAAGCTCTACCCTGCATATCAAGCAGGCGACAAAGCTACGCTTAAGGATATAAGCGAAAACCTTATGCCTGCACTTAAAAATGCAATATGTACTGTTATGTCCACCCACCGCGATATGTGGTTTAACTCCTACAAAACAATAGGCTTTGGCGGACTTGACCTTCGCTACGGCGGTATGATAAACCGTTGCGACACGGTAAAGCTCATTCTTGACAGCTACCTTGCAGGGGAAACATCCTATGTGGAAGAATTGGAAATTCCCAGATATCACAAGGATGTAACCGGATTCTCAAAGTATCATTACATTACGTACCCTGTTTCCAATATTAAGGATTGATTGTAAATGAATTTGGCAAATTTCTCATTTTTTAGCCTATCCTAAAACAGTTAAGGGGTGTAAATTAATTCTTACGAATTAGTTTACACCCCTTAATATTATTTTTTCCAATTTCTCGGTGCAAAAAGCACCAATATCGGGAAAATTTCAAGCCTGCCTATGAGCATATCCAACATAAGAACTATCTTGGAAAGATTGGAATAATCTCCAAAGTTAGCCATAGGTCCAACTCCGGCAAGACCGGGTCCAATGTTGTTGATAGTTGCGGCAACTGCCGTAAAATTGGTGGTGAAATCTCTGCCGTCCAAACTTATAATAAGCATGGAAAAGGCATATATAACAACGTAGGCAGCCAAAAACATACATACACCGCGAAGGGTTTCATGTTCCACCGTACGTCCGTCCATCTTGATTTTGCAGACACGATGCGGATGAGAGGAAATCTTTATTTCCTTAACTATGCTCTTTGCAAGAATTATAATTCTTGATACCTTGATGCCACCACCGGTTGAACCCCCACAGCCCCCAACGAACATTAAAATAACAAGAACCGCCTTTGAAAGCTCCGGCCATTTGTCAAAATCCACCGTGGAATAACCGGTTGTTGTAATGATAGAGCCAACCTGAAAAGCCGCATGCCTGAAGGTTTCGCCCAAAGAACCGTACATATCCATACAGTTCATAACAATAATAGCAACTGCAACAAGTATAATGCCAAGGTATGTTTTAAGTTCTCCCGAACCAAGGGCTTTCTTAACCTTACCTGTGACTATAAGGTAAAAAAGCGAAAAATTGATACCGCAAAGTATCATAAACACCGTTACTACACTTTGTTGATAGGTTGTAAAGGAAGCCATGCTGTCGTTTCGGATACCAAATCCCCCCGTGCCCACCGAACCGAAAGTGGTGACGAGGGCATCGAGCATATTCATTCCGCCACACAGAAGGAGTATTACCTGAATTACAGTAATACAAAAATATATAATGTACAAAATTTTCGCCGTAGACCTTACCTTAGGCACAAGCTTACTTACAGAAGGACCTGTACTCTCTGCCTTCATAAGATACATATTACTTCCTCCGGAAAGGGGCAAAAGAGCCACAAGAAACACAAGGACTCCCATGCCGCCAATCCAATGGGTGAAGCTACGCCAGAATACAATGCTTTCCGGCAGTACCTCCACATCGGGAAGAATGGATGCACCGGTAGTTGTAAAGCCGGATACGGTTTCAAACATAGCATCCACGATATCTGGAATGTACCCTGAAAAAGCGAAGGGCAATGAGCCAAATAAACTGAGTGCAATCCAGCTTAATGCAACAATGTAAAATCCTTCCTTGGAATATATTTTCCTCTCTTTGGGTTTAATAAGTGAAAGAGGGACTCCGACTGCAAGATTAATTGCTATGCAAAGCAAAAACCACTTTATCTGCCCGTCACCGTAAACCAAAGAGCATGTTGACGGAAGAAGCATACACATAGCTTCAAAGGATATCGTCACGCCCAAAATACGCAAAACCAATTTGTAGTTCATAATACTTGCTCCAATTATTTATGATGCATACATATTCTCCCTATTTTATTATAAATAAATACATTATTAATTACTAAGCCCCGCACCATTTATGGTACGGGGCTTGTTTTTGGTTATATATCTTTTTTCTCTAAATATTTTATGTAAAATACTTCACTTTCAGTTTTCGAAAGCCAATCAGGAACGAAAATAATAAGTCCGCTGCATAATTCTGTCCTAATACCTTTCCATACTCATACAGCACCTCAAAAATCAGATTTACCGACTGTATATTGCAACACTAATTTGTATTAACATCGGCATAATGTTCATCAAGCTTAGAATACACTATTTTCTGACTTTTGTAAAGTCCGTAATTACCACTCATCATATAGCTTACCGCACAGCAAAGAGCAAAAATAATAAGGGAATCTCCGCCGAAAACCTCAAATGCAAGCATAACGGAAGCAAGAGGGCAGTTAACTACACAGCAGAACAGAGTTACGAATCCTATCGCCGCACCATAGGAGGGCTCCAACCCCAATATTAAAGATGCATTAGCACCAAAGGTTGAACCCACAAAGAAAGCAGGAACAATTTCTCCGCCTTTAAATCCTGCGCCGATGGTTATTGCCGTAAACAAGATTTTAAGGGCAAATGCCTCCCATCTTGCCTCTCCGGCAAGAGCCTTGCCTATAACATCCATTCCGGCACCGTTGTAATCGTAAGTACCGCAAATAAAAGTAAGCAGTACCACAAGTGCGCCGCCTATCAAACCTCTTAAATAAGGGTTCGGCAAAAACTTTTTAAAATACTTTTCGCTGTACTTTATGGCAAGGCAAAATGCGATACTGACAAGAGCACACATTACGGCAAGTACCGCAGTCTTGGCAACAAGCTCCAATGTTACCCCATCTATAATAACTGCATCAAACGAAACTGCCGTAAGTCCGAAAATCTTCTGTATTTCAAAAGCAGTAAGCGAAGCCAACACGCAAGGATAGAGCGCCGTATAATGCATAATACCCACAGAGCTTACCTCAATGGAAAATACCGATGCAGTAAGAGGTGTACCAAAAAGTGCAGTAAACACGCCACTCATTCCGGTCATAATTATAATACGGGTATCGTGCTTGCCAAGTCTGAATATCCTTGCCAGACGGTAACCTATACCACCCCCAAGCTGAAGTGCCGCACCTTCTCTGCCGGCGGAACCACCAAACAAATGGGTTATAACCGTAGATACAAATATAAGAGGTACCAACACAAAAGGAACGCTTTCTTTGTCCTGAACTGCCTTTATTATTCTGTTGGTGTCAAGCTTGCCGAAACGCTTGCAAACTCTGTACATAAGTGCAATAAAGGCACCTGCAAGGGGCAGACACCATATAATCCGGGTGTGTTGCATACGTATGCCCGTGGCATAATCTATGAGAATGTGAAAAAGACATCCTACCACACCGCCCAAAACACCCATAAGAACCGAAAGTGCAGTCCATTTTGCAAAGGTAAGGGCATATTCTGAGGGTTTTTTCAGTAATTTAACAAATGAATTCATTTTATCACCCAATCAAAATGCAGGAGCCGATTTTAAAATCTGCCCCTGCACGTTTTTTAACTCGTTATCTGTTTTTCGCACTTTCCAGTTTTGTCTTACGACGATTTTTGACCTCATCGCTCTGAGGCTTGATATCCCCTGCTGCGGTAAGAGCCATTCTGGTAAATACGGGTCCGAAGAGCTCGTATATAAGCACTGCAAAAAGTGTAATGTTTCTTATAAGGTTACCCTGACCATCGGCAAGCTGTGCGGATGCTATGGTACACATACCCAGAGCAACACCCGCCTGTGGCAGAAGTGTAATACCTAAGTACTTGCATATTTCGGGTGAGCACTTGGTTGCCTTTGCACTTATATAAGCGCCAAAATATTTACCGAGAGAACGGAATATGATATATACTACACCAATTCCCACAATAACAATGTCTGTAAATACTCCAAGTTCAAGCTCTGCACCACTTATAACAAAGAACAAAGCAAAAAGGGGCGACGTCCATTTGTCGGCACCTTCCATAAGGTCGTGGGAAAGCGGACATATGTTGCAAAATACAGTACCCAGCATCATACACACTAAAAGTGAGGAGAAGCTTATGTGTATTCCCGTTCCCGGTATGAGGAACTTAAGCATGGAAAGTGAAGCTGTGAGGAACACAAAAGCTATTGTAAGGTTAAGACGGTTGGTATTGGAGTTGAAGCACTTTTCAAGTTGTGTAAGTACCCAACCCATAATTGCACCAAGACTGAGTGAGCATAATATCTCAACCAAAGGATTGATTATAATAGATACAATATCCAGCTGACCTGACGCCATAATTGACTTGGCAATACCGAAGGATACGGCAAAAACTACAAGGCCTACGGCATCGTCCAATGCAACTATAGGCAGAAGCAGGCTTGTAAGAGGACCCTTTGCCTTATACTGACGAACAACCATAAGTGTTGCCGCAGGGGCAGTAGCTGTAGCTATGGCACCAAGGGTTATAGCCTGTGACATAGAGAGCTTATCGGGGAATATTTCGTGAACTCCCCAAAGAGCAAGGTCAACAAAGAGTGTTGCCACAAGTGCCTGAACTATACCGATTACAAGTGCCTGATGGCCTGTCTTTTTAAGTTCATCGAGTCTAAACTCGTTACCAATGGAAAATGCTATAAAGCCAAGAGCAACCTCGGACACAAGTCCAAGAGCCTCAACAGCGTGCATGCTCTCAAATCCAAGTCCTCCGATACCCAAGCGACCAAGGCAGTAAGGACCTATAAGTACACCGGCAATAAGATATGCGGTAACTGCCGGAAGCTTAAGCTTCTTGAAAATTCGAGTCATAAGTAAGCCCGCCAAAAGGGCTATGGAAGTAGATAACAATGTGGTCATTAAATTTCATCTTCTTTCAAAAATAATACGACTTTTTCTAAAAAAGTCCAACCTTATGAAGTATATCACAAACAATTGTTAATTTCAACAAATTTATTGCTAAAAATACACTTTTACGCCAAAAAAAATTGGTGATTTTTATCACCAATTTTTTAATGTCTGAAAAGAACAGTAATAAATAAATCCGTACCCATTACAAGAACGATAACGACGGCAAGTGCCACAATAATTTTAGTACTGACTTTTGACATAAGCTTTTTCATAAGCGGATATACACCGTAGAGAAACACCATAGAGCCTGCTGTAAGTATACTGCTGTTTCTTAGTGATACCCTTCCGTCAATATGCAATTTGTCAACCTTGCTGTAATCCCACCAGCGTCGGTGATATATAAGCTCCATTATATAGCTTACGGCAAACTCTATAACCGAAATGATAATCATTGCCGCAAGAAATACAAAAACAGGTGTAAGGTTAATTTTGCCGATGCCGATTCTCTTTGCCATAAGATTTTTAAGGCAAAGTACATGGGTGATGCCTCCAAAACCGTATATGGGAAGATAACACCCATAGAGAAAGCCTTTATTGACAAAATATCCGTGATTTACAGATGACCACACCGACTCATATATCCAGCCGATAAGGCAGAATACGAAAAAACAGCATATATAAAAGCTTGTATCGCGTAATATCTTTTTATCCATAAGTTAAATTCCTTTTATTATTTTATCTTTTCCCATTCCCGGTAACAATCGTATATAGCACAATATATTTTGTATTCCGGACTTTCGGGTTCGGGGCACCAGGTATCAACGAAGTTGTAATCACTATGATTTACGCCTTCGATTATTATACCATGCCCGTCCAGACCTAATTTTTTATTAAATGGTATGGACCGGAAATCGTACTCGTCATCGTTTAACTTACTGACATTTTCTTCAGACGGCAGAGAACACATTGCAGGTCTGTAGGGTGCGAAACTGTTGTAAATAAAAACACCTGCTATTGAAACAAGGATTATTACAGAAGCTGTAACTGCAATGATTTTCTTTTTCATAAAAGTCATCTCCTGTTTTACAAGTTCTTTATCTCTTTCTCTTGCAGAAGCTCGTATATATACAGTATACTTTATACTCTTTTCTTTGTCAATTATATCCGTTATCAGGGCACACTTTACCGTGACATTTCATAGTATAAAAATACGGGAGGTGATAATATGACAAATTGTAACTGCAAAGCAGATTGTACCATACTTGCCATTGTTGCAGGTATTACCGTAGGTATTGTTGCCGCAATTCTTAAGTATACTGCAATAGTAACCGTTACACCTGCATTCCTCTGGGTTCTCTTTGGCATAGCTGTGGTATATCTTGGTTTTACACCCATAACCACAGCCATTATTCGCAGAGAAAACACCGGAAGGTGTTTTTGCTCTGCGCTCAGCGCAATACTGTGGGGTGCCTTGGGTACAATTCTCAGTGCCGTACTGCTTCTTGGCATAGAATTTGCCGCAACAAGCGCCATTGGAGCTATAATCTTCGGATTCCTCGCCGGGTTCTTTACTCTTCTTCTGACGTCTGTGGCGTGTCTTACCAAATGTATAGCAAAATGCGGATATATTGAATAAGCACACAAAAAAGGCGGTGTAAAAACCTTGATATAATCCCCTTAGAGTAGACACTTGAAATAACAAAAAGTTTCAAGACTAC